>JBOFFD010000782.1:0-7938 GCA_051648425.1 Planctomycetia bacterium | reverse complement strand
CGGCGCGGTCGCCCTTGGCGGCCAGGGTCGAACCGTATTGGAACTGGTACTCGGCGGTGGTCTTGACGTATTCGTCGAGGCTTTTCAGCGATTCGATCGATTCGTCGTACCGGCCCAGGCCGCGCAGGGCGGCGGCGCGATGCAGCATGACTTCGCTGGCGGCGTAGCCCGATTTCGAGGCGGCGTCGAGCGATTTGACGGCTTCGGCGTAGTTGCCGGCGGCGTTGAACGCCAGCCCGCAATAGAAGCGCGCAAGCGACTTCTGCAAGCCTTTCAGCAACTCGGCCGACCGTTCCATCCGGCCGAGGAAGTAGCTGGCCACGCCCAGTTTGAGCTGTACCTTCGCCGGGTCGCCCTTGCCGCGCTCCAGGTGGTCTTCCAAGCGGTCGGCCGCGTCGCGGAGCGAGCGGAACTGCGACGGCGCTTCCGTCAGGGCGGTGCGAAGCTGCTGCACCACGCCGGCGTCCATGTCTTCGCGTTCAAGCAGCAAAGCGCTCAGATTGATCAACGGTGCGTCGGCCATGCGGAAGTTCGCTCGCTCAAAAACAGGGACTCCAGCCCCGAACGGACTACGATCGGTACAGTTTACAAGCAAAGCGATCTTGGGACAACCGCCGGCCGCGCCGAGGGCGAGCCGCCACCGCCCGACCGCATCGGGCGGCAATGGACTACGGCCGCGTCGGTTCGACCCGCAACACGTCGACGGCGGCCATCGTCGCGGGGAAACCGCCGGGGCGAAGGACGCGAACGCCCGCGAACGGATCGAGGCCCAGCAGCACGCCGAAGAGTTCGGTTTCCCGCCCGTCGACCCGCACCGTTCGACCGACCGCCACGTTCGACCGTTCGCGCCACCGCTTCAGAAGATTTTCGGGGCCGGCGTCGGCGGCGGCGCCCAGCAGGTCGTCAAGCCGGTTCAGCAAGGCGGCCGCCAGACGGCTGCGATCAACGGGCGTTCCCAACGCCGACCAAACCGACGCCGCCGGCTGCCGCAGATCGGCCGGGAAGGACGACGACGGGATGTTGACGTTGAGGCCGACGCCGACGACCACGGCTTCGGCGTCATTGAGGTTGGGCCGTTCGACCAGAATGCCGGCGATCTTGCGGCCGTCGACCAGCACGTCGTTGGGCCATTTGATGCGGGCGGGCAAGCCGTAGAGGGCGTCGACGGTTTCGGCGACGCCCACTGCCGACCATGCCGTCAAGAACCGCGGGTCGACCCGTTCGGCCGTCGGCCGCAGCGCGAGGGAGAAGAGCAGCGACGACCGCGGCGGCGCCGACCACCGCCGACCGTACTGGCCCCGGCCGGCCGATTGGTGTTCCGCGAAGACCGCCAGGCCGGCGGCGAACGAACCGACGGCGTCGGGCGCGGCGGCCAGGTCGTTGGTACTGACCGCTTCGCCGACGACCAGCACCCGCCGGCCGACCCAGCGGCGGCGGTCGGCGTCGGCTTCCAGAACGGCGGCGTCGAGCGCGGCGTCTTCCACGCGGTCCGTCATCCTTCGGACGAACTCGAAACGTCTTCGTCGAGCGCCAAATCGAGGGCCGGCGCCGAGTGCGTGAGCGCCCCGACGCTGATGCGGTCGACCCCAGTAGCCGCCACCACCGCCACCGTCTCCAAGTGGATGCCGCCCGAAGCTTCCAGGAGCACCGTCGGGGCGACGGCGTCGCGGCGGGCGACCGCCTCGCGCATCATGGCGGGCGGCATGTTGTCGAGCAGGACGATGTCGGGGACGACCGCCAGCGCTTGGTCGAGCTGTTCGAGCGTATCGACTTCCACTTCCACTACGGTGCCGGGTGGATTGGCGGTCCGCGCGCGTTCGACGGCGACGCGGATCGGGTTGAAGTGCTTCCGCGCCAGCGCGGCGAGGTGGTTGTCCTTGATGAGGACGCCGTCGTACAGGCCGAAGCGGTGATTGGTGCCGCCCCCAACTCGCACGGCGTACTTTTCCAAAAGCCGCCAGCCGGGGGTGGTTTTGCGGGTGTCGCAGACGACCGCCCGGTTGTTCGGCGCCTGGGCGACGGCCGCCACGTACCGCGCGGTGAGGCTGGCGACGCCCGAAAGGTGGCTGACGAAGTTGAGCAGCAGCCGTTCGTGCGCCAGCAGCGTTCCTTCCAGACCGGCGACGATCGCCAGCACGTCGCCGGGGGCGACCGGACCGTCGGCGGCCAGATGCTCGGCCTCCAGACCGGGGGCCATTTCGACGACCAGCCGCACCGCCTCCAGGCCCGCCACGACGCCGGTCTCGCGCGCGACCAGCCGCGCCCGCCCGCGGGCGCCGGCGTCGAGCACCGAGCGCGAGGTGACGTCGCCTTGCAGGCCGAAGTCTTCGATGCGGGCCAAGTCAAGCAGCCGCTGGCACGCCGCCCGTTCGGCGTTGGAGAACTCGAACATAAACCGCGACCGCTCCTCTTCGTGGAACCCGCCGGACGCCCGGCGTTTCAGCAAAGGCATGATAGAAGACACGGCCGCCGCCGGCTGTTTCGCGCCCGTCCGCCTTCGTCGGCCGCTTGTTTTGGAAGTGCCGCGGGATGCACGCAAAGAGGGGTAGCCAGCCGCCGTTTTCCTCCGCGGCGGCGAAGCGGCCTAAGAAACACCGTGATCATCGCGCCATGACAACATCAATGGATGGTGGTCGCTGCTCTGAATGCCTGAACTCGCGACAAGCGTGCATGATTTCCGAGCTTCTCGATTGACAAGCGGCGTCGGCGAAGATTGCCTTACATCCTAGAAGACGTTGACTTGCGTGCGAAAGCGCCGTCGGCTGCTTTCTCATTGGCATGATACGTGCTTTCCCCAAAATCTTCCTTTGCAGCCGCTCGCTCCCTTATCGGAGTCGGGGCCGGTGCTGATTCAATTTTCAGTTGGCCGCACTCTGCATCATCTTCTCCGGGAGGACTAACACCATGCGTCGAAGGAACGGGTTCACGCTGATTGAACTGCTCGTGGTCATCGCCATCATCGGCGTTTTGATCGCTCTGCTGTTGCCCGCCATTCAACAAGCCCGCGAGGCCGCCCAACGGTCGCAATGCCAGAACAATCTCAAACAGATCGGCTTGTCGCTCTACAACTACCAAAGTGCTCTGAATGCGTTCCCGCCGTCCCGCCTATCCCATGGCTACAACCACACGGGAAACGGAACCCCCAACCCGCAAATTCTCAACACCAGCGGCTGGACCCTTCTGCTGCCGTATTTTGACAACGCTCCACTGTACGACTTGTACAACACGTCGCACGCCGCCTCGAATGGGCGCTCCGACGATTTTGGCTACACCAGCAACGGCACGATCTTCGCCGGCGCGGAAGCGAACACGACGGTGGTCTGCTCCCTGGTCACCGGCTTTTTGTGTCCGACCGACAACGGACCGGTGGCTTCGGGCGATTTTCCCTATTACGCGCCGACCCCCACCGCCAACAGCACCGCCTCGAACTACGACTTCGTCACGAACGCCGCTCTTTTCGTGTCGAACGGCCACCTGGACCGCAGCACGTCGACCGTCCACATGTTCAATGACAACTGCCTGATTCGACTCAAAGACTTGACCGACGGCGCCTCGCAGACCATCGCCGTCGCGGAAACGACGCGGCGGACGTACAACGGCTCGTCGCCGGCGGTCAAATGGGGTCACGCCGGCTGGGTGATGATCGGTCTTTCTCCCAAAGAAGGCATCAACGATTGGAGCTACTTCACGCATATCCCGTTGCCAGACGTTCCCAAGGTCGGACGACTGGGTTCGTGGGCGCGCATGGGCAGTTTGCACGACGGCGGCTGCAACATGTTGTTCGCCGACGGCACCGTACGATTCATCAGTCAGAACACCGCGCAAGACGTTCTAACAGCGATCGCAACGATCAGCGGCGGCGAAGTGCAGGCGAAGGCCGCCTTGTAATACATCATTCCGGCAACGCATCCAACGGAAGGCGGAAACGACAAGGAGTCGATGACTTTGACGAAATCCAATGACGGTTGTTCATCGTTGCTCCGGAGTCTTCAACGAGGACTGTCGGCGACGGTCTGCTTGGCGTTGATCGGTTGTGGCGGAACGGCCGGCCCCAAGCTGGTGCCGGCGGAAGCCGTCTTCACTATGGACGGCAAGCCGCTGGCGAACGCAATGGTAAGTTTCCAGCCCATCGAAGGAACCAAGGGGCAGACAGTCACGGGGATGACCGACGCGGCCGGTAAAGTCGCCCTATTCCATGCCGGAACGGCGAAGGGGGCGCCGGTCGGCAAGTACAAAGTCGTCGTCAGTAAACTCGTCGACAAAGACGGCGCCGACATCAAAACAGACGCCGAAACGCCCCCGATCATGTTGGTGGCCAAGGGCGCCCGAAACGCCGTGCCGAAGATGTACAGCGATGCGCAGGCGTCAATGCTTACAGCCGAAGTGAAGGAAGGCGGCCCGCCACTGACCTTCGATCTGAAATCGCCGCCCAAAGGGTTCCGCAAGTAGACCGACGGTTACTGAGGAACAGATCGGTTTTCGCGCTGAATTCGCTTCAACGCGTCGGGTCGTGTCGGCTCTCGTGGTGCGTGGCCGATGGCCCGCCCAGTTGTTGCGACCGGAGCGCACCCTTGCTTCGATCGCGGTGGTCCGGCCCGACGCCCGTCCTGGGCGGGCCAGCGGCCGCGCCCTACGTTCGCCCCTTGCGTACCAACGATCCTCGGATTCGGTCGGCGCAAAAACCGATCTGTTCCTCAGTAGCCTCGCCGACGGCTTTCAGATCGCGCGATCTTCGTCGTCGTTCGATTCGTCGAAATCGTCCGGCGGCGGGGTGTCTTTCGGTTGGGCCAGCGCCCGTCTTAGCGGGCAGGCGGCCGGGTCGACGACCGCTCCGGTTCGGTACGACGCCAGAAGCTGCCGCGACCGATCGGCCAGGATCCGGCGCACTTGTCGGCGTCGGCCCCTCTCCCGCGGAATCACCATCGAATCGTAGCCGGTGGTTTGATGCCGCAGCCAAGCGATCACCGCCGCGGCGGCCCGCTCTAAGATCGGAATCGTCGCGGTGCGCGCGACGGTGCCGCTGCCGACGGGCGTGGCGTGTTTTGAAACCGCCTCGGCCAGCCGCAGCGCGGTTTCGACGTGTGTTGGGTGGAACGCCAGAAAGACCAGCACGGCGTCGTGGAACTCGCGGACGTAGCCTTCCTGCTTGCGGTCGCGGCGGACCTTGTCGGAAGCCCGCCGTTTGGCGTATTCGGGTTTGGCGCGTTCGGCTTCCAGGGCTTTTTTAATGTCGGCGACCGTGAGGCCGGGGGCGTAGAGACCCCGGGAAAAGAGCTTGCGGCCCTTCTTTTCGCAGACGGCCCAGGTCGGGCCGGCCGCTTTCAGGCGGCGCGTCAGGGCGGCGTCGCCGGGCGGCACCAGCACCCAGTCGGCGGGCGGCGTCAGCACTTCCCCGGCGGGCGTCCGCACCGTTCCCGGTCGCGGCCCCGGCGCCATCGTCTTTTGTTCGTGCGGCATCGCGTTCCCTCTCTGCAAACCGTCGCCCTGTTTTCGGCCGTCCGAGGCGCGTTTCTTCAAACCGACCGTCGGCGGGGGGCCGCCTTCCGTCCGTTCCGCCCATTCCTTGGCAGCGGCGCGCACTGGTTTTCGGCCGACGCTTCGGTCGGCGCCTCGGCCGGCAGGCGGGGCGCGCGGTACGATGCCGAGGCGGCGGGCGGACGCCGCTATGACCAATGACCAACACCGCGGGCGACCGACCGATCATGACCAACTTACTGGCCGAAAGCTACGACCGGCTGCACTACGAGGGCAAGCCGATCAGTTGGACCCACCCCGACCGATTGTCGGTGGTGACGCAACTGTTCGGCCTGGAAGCGCCCCCCGTCGACGGCTGCCGATATCTGGAAATCGGCTGCGGCACCGGCAACAACCTGCTGGGGCTGGCGACGACGCTGCCCGAGGCGACGTTCGTCGGGGTCGACCTGTCGGCGGGGCAGATCGCCGAGGCCGACGCCGCCGCCCGCGAGATGGGGGTCGCCAACGTTTCGTTCCACGCCCAAAGCATTCTGGACGTCGGCGACACCTTCGGCGACTTCGACTTCATTGTCGCCCACGGCGTCTTTTCTTGGGTGCCCGCCGTCGTGCAAACCGGGCTGCTGAAGTTCTGCGCCGACCACCTGACGCCGAACGGCGTCGCCTACGTCAGCTACAACGTCTATCCCGGTTGGCATCTCCGCCAGGTCGTCCGCGACCTCGTACGGTATCACTTCCAGCCGGCGGGCGACCCGGTTGAACAGTTGAAGCGGGCGCACGCCTACTTCGAGTTCGTGTCGAACGCGGCGCCCAAGAACCTGTACGGCGAACTGCTGCGCCGCAGCCACGAGACGCTGTGGGACACCGCCCCTTGGTACATCTATCACGAGTACCTTGAAGAAGAAAACCACCCGATCTACTTCCGCGATTTCGTCGACCTGGCGACCAAGGCCGGCCTGCAATACATGGGCGACTCGCGCATCACGGCGATGTCGGGGCCGGCGTTCACGCCCGAGGTGTGCGACGCGCTGCGCCGGTTGGCCTCAAGCTACGTCGACTTCGAGCAGCAGTGCGACCTGCTCAATGGGCAGTCGTTCCGTCGCAGCATGTTGGTGAAGCCCGGCCGTCGGCCCGATTGGGAGCTTGACCCGAAGCGGATCATGGATCTGTACGTCCAGGGGCACGCGCACGGCATCGAAGGCGGTGGCGCCGAGGGAGCGGCCGAGGACGACCGGTTCCGTCTTTCCGACGGCAACATCTTCACCGCGCTGCATCCGGTGGTGAAGGCGGGCGTGCAGGAACTGGAACGCCGGGGGCCGGAATTCGTCGCCTTCGACGACCTGGCCGAGGCGGTGTACGCCGCCATGAAGACGCCCGAAGCCGACAAGCCGGTGGCGCGCGAAACGCTGGCGGCGGGCCTGTTGGAAGCGTTCATTCATCAGGCGGTCGATCTTCGGAAACAGCCGCCGCCGTTCACGACGGCGTTGAACTCGCGGCCGCGCGGCGCGACGTTCGCCCGGTGGCAGGCGGCGCGCGGCGAGAACAAAGTGACGAACCTGTGTCACCGCGAAACGCCGGTCGACGACCTGGCCCGGCGGGTGTTGTGCCACCTCGACGGCGTCAACGACGCCGCCCGCGTGTTGGAGCTGCTGACGGAAGACGCCGCCGCCGGCCGGCTGGCGGTGCAGCGGCGCGGCGAACCAGTGACCGACCCCGACGACGTGCAAGAGGCGCTGGCCGCCGCCTTGTCGACCTATGTGCAAAACCTGGCCGCCTGCGCGTTGATCCATGCGTGACGGACGGCCGCCGCGCGATTGAACGCCGACGATATCGCTTCGATAGCCGCCGCTTTCCTCCGCGGCGCGTCCAACTTGGTCTTGTGTCGGCGGCAAAATGACGAGGACGCGCCGCTGCTGATAGCGGCGGCTGACAAGATACACCGGCTGACGGCGTCGCTTCACAAGTTTTCGGCCGCACGCCCAGACGGTTGCATAGTTTTGAGATCGACAGTCGGCGGCTTGCGTGAAACCGCCGATTCGACTAGTAGTCGTCCGCCGTGGAAAATGGGTCTGTTTTCGGCTGCGCGGAAGGAGTCGTTGTTGGTGTTGATTGCGTCGTTGGCGGCCGTTTTTCTGTCGGCCGATCCGAACATCGCGTCGTTCGACGCCGATCCGACCCCCGATTCGCCGCGCCCGCCGGCGGCCTCGGCCGCCCCCGCCGTCGGCGAAGGCGTCAAGCCGCGCCCGGCCACCTCTTGGCGGCCGCTCTTCCGCGTGGAGCCGAAGGCGTCCGAGTCCTCCGCCGTGCCCGCGCCGCCGCCCGAAGCCTCGGGCGACGCCCCGACCGACGCCGAACCCGCCGGCCGCGACGCCGAATCGCGGCGGTTCCTGCAACGGTTCGGCGACGCGCTGCCCGACGTCTGGTGGGACTTCGGTCCGCTCGACCACCTGGGCGATTCGTTGCGGG
>JBOFFD010000781.1:0-1673 GCA_051648425.1 Planctomycetia bacterium | reverse complement strand
CGTCCTTCTCGGCGACGGCGGCGGCTTCGACCACCTGCTTCGCCTTGCGGGCCTTGATCCGCTTGCGCGAACGACCGGTCGTCGTCTTTTCCTGGACGATGCGTTCCTTGAGGTTCATCGCCTTCGTACCGAGGCGGTTGCGCAGGTAGTACAGCTTCGCACGGCGGACGACGGCGCGACGTTTGACGACGATGTCGGCGATCTTCGGCGAGTGGATCGGGAACTGTCGTTCCACGCCTTCGCCGTCAACGATGCGACGGACGGTGAACATTTCGTTCGTGCCGCCGCCGCGCTTGGCGATGACGATGCCGGTGAAGAGCTGGATGCGTTCCTTTTCACCGTCGAGGATGCGCACCGAGACTTCGATGGTGTCGCCGATGTCGAATTCGGGCTTCACGGTCTTGAGGCTGCTCGCCTCGACCAGAGTGATGAGGGGGTTGATCGACATGCTCGTTGCCTTTCGTGACGGCGGCGGTCTATGGTTCGATGGTCGGTTCGGTGCTGTTTTCAAGGCGGTCGCGCGACCGAAGGCGGGATTGCTCCTCCCGCCACCGGGCGATCTCGCGGTGGTTGCCGTTCAGTAGGACGTCGGGGACGGCCATGTCGCGGAAGACGGGAGGCCGCGTGTACTGCGGGTACTCCAGCCATCCGGGACGCGAGAAGCTGTCCTCGGCGGCGCTGTTTTCGTCGCCCAACGCGTTCGGCATTAGGCGGAAGAGGCATTCGATCAGCAGCATGGCCGGCACTTCCCCGCCGTTCGCCACGAAATCGCCGACCGAAACCTCGAGGGGTTGCAGGCCGAGCCGCACCCGTTCGTCGAAGCCTTCATACCGGCCGCACAGCATCACCAGCCGCGGCCGTTTCGCCAATTCCTCGACGAACGGCTGGGTGAGCCGACGGCCGGCGGGCGTCAGCAGCAGCACGTCGCCGGGGGCGTCGCCCTCGGCCTGCACTGCCTCCAGGCAGTCGAAGATCGGCTGCGGGCACAACACCATACCGGGGCCGCCGCCGTAGGGGCGGTCGTCGACCTTGTGGTGTTTGTTGGCGGCCCAGCGGCGGAAGTCCCACAGGTGGACTTCCACGATCTTTCGGGCCACCGCCTTCGCCAACAGCGCCTCTTGCAGGAAGCCGGTGAAGACGTCCGGGAAAAGGGTCAGCACGTCGACGCGAAGGCTCACGCGGAAGCTCCCGCCTCGAAGCCGGCCGCCCGCTTCAGCGGGAAGCGGTTTACGGCGCCGGCGTCAGCGCCGGCGCCGGCGTCGGCGTCGGTTCGGGTTCGTCCGGCATGACGGCGGCGTCTTGCGTGACGTTCTCGACCGGCTTCGGCCGGGCCGCAGTGCGCCGCTGCTGCTGCTCGGCGCTCGTCGGGCGCACGAACGTCGGCCGATCCTTCGGCTTGTCGACGCGCATCGTCGGCACCTTTCCCTTGTACTTCTCGATCAGTCGGGCGACCATGTCGCTAGGGACGGCGCCCTTGCTGATCCAATAGTCGATGCGGTCGCCCTGCATCGTCACGCGCGAATCGGTGTCGCGGATCATCGGGTCGTAGGTGCCGACCTCTTCGATCGCCTTGCCGTCGCGAGGTTCGCGGATGTCCATGACGCAGATGCGGTAGCAGGCGCGGTGACGCCGACCGATGCGCTTCAAACGAATCCGAACTGCCACAGTGTCAA
>JBOFFD010000780.1:0-2129 GCA_051648425.1 Planctomycetia bacterium | reverse complement strand
TCTGGTCGATCGGTCCGGGCGGAATCTTCGCGTTCAGTTCCATAGTGGCCGACGGCTCCTGGGACGGGGGTCTTCGCGTGGAAGGGAATCCCGCTTCGCTTCGTAGCGTTTACTTGGGAAGCAATCCAAACAAGACCGCGGCCGGCATGGTGATGTTTCCGACGACCACCACCGCGGCGACGGTCGGCCCGACGTTGTCGACGACGCCCTTCCACGCGGCGTTCCGCAAGCCCAGCGTCTGGAACATGCTCGACGCTCCGTGGTACAGGTGCAGGCCGAGGAACAACTGTCCGACGACATACAGGCCGACCATGATTGGATCGGAGAAACCCGAAATCACCATGCCGTAGACGTCCATGCGGTCGTGGCCGTTGACGGTTTCGATCATCGTTGCGTAGCGGCCGTCGATCCACTTGAACGTGAAGTGGGCGAGGTGCAGCGCCAGAAAGCCGAAGAGGAACATTCCGGAAAGCACCATCGACCGCGACGCCATGCTGGCTTGGCGGTATCGTTTGGAGACGTACGGTTCGGGCCGGGCGCCGACGCTGCGGGCGTTCAAGGTAAGCGCAGTGTAAAGGTGGAGGGCGAAGACGCCCAACAGGCCGATGCGGGCGACCCAAAGCAACGGGCCGAGGTGGTGTAGTTTTTCGGCGTAGCTGTTGAGGGCGTCGCGGCCGAGGAAGACCTGCAAGTTGCCGAGCATGTGGAACACGACGAAGCCGACCAGCAGGAAGCCCGTGACGCCGGTGATCGACTTGGCCCCGATCGTGGAATGAAGCAGCCTCAGCATGATTGGATGGTCACCCCTTCGCGTCGGACGGTCGTCGAACTCCGCGTCATTCATGCTGACGACCGCCGTCGGCGTCCAGCGAAAGAAAATCAAACCGGGCGTCCGAACCGAAAAGAGTCGGGTCGAGCCGTCGGTGGATCGACTTCGGCGACCTCCCTAGGATTCTACTCGTCCCCGGCCGAAGAACCCCCCTCCGCCGGTGACGGTTGCAGCGTGCGACAATTTGCTGCAAGCGCGCCGTCCCGTCGGCGGTGGTTGCTGGTCGAATCTCCTACCGGTACACCACTGGGCGTCGCTCCGTCGAAACGCCGTGGCGCGGTCTCGGATCGCTGAATGAATTCGTATCGGCCGCCCGTCGCGTTGAAGCGGCGCTTCGGCGGACGGAGGCTCTTTTTCATGTGCGGAATTGCTGGGATTCTCGACCTCCGAGGCGTCGAAGCGCCCGATCCGATGGTGTTGCAGCGGATGGCCGACGCGCTCGTCCACCGCGGCCCCGACGACGACGGCTTCCTGGTGGCCCCGGGGGTCGGCTTCGCCCACCGTCGGCTCAGCATCGTCGGACTGTCGGACGGTCGGCAGCCGATCTTCAATGAAGACCGCACGGTGGCGGTCGTCTTCAATGGCGAACTGTTCGACTACGTGGAGCGCCGGGCCGAGCTGGAAGCTCGCGGCCACCGCTTCGCCACCCGCAGCGACACGGAAGTGCTGGTCCATTCGTGGGAGGAATACGGCGACGCGATGATCGAGCGACTTCGCGGGCAGTTCGCGTTCGCCCTGTACGATTCGCGGGCGAAGCGGGTGGTGCTGGCGCGCGACCGGCTGGGCATCGTGCCGGTTTTTTGGAGCCGAACGGGCGACCGACTTCATTTCGGGTCGGAAATCAAGGCGATTCTGGCGTCTGGCGAAGTATCGGCCCGGCCCGACCGTCGCGGCATCGACCACATCTTCACCTTCTTTTCGATGGCGACGCACCGGACGGCGTTCGACAACATTTCGGCCGTGCGCCCGGGCACGTTCCTTGACGTCCGCTTCCAACCGGGCGGCGCGGCGACGATCGACGAACGGCGCTACTGGGACCTCGACTTTCCCGACCGTGGGCAGGAAACCGACGGGCCCGACGCGAAGATCATTGAAGGTTTCCGCGAGCGGTTCTTTCGCGCGGTGGAGATCCGTCTTAGAGCGGACGTGCCGGTCGTGGGGTATCTTTCGGGCGGCGTCGACTCGACCACCGTCATGGCGACGGCGGCTAAGATTCGCGGCGCGTCGCTGCCGGCGTTCACCATTAAGATTCCGACGAAGAAACTCGACGAAACCGACCGGGCGTTGATGGCGGCGCGAA
>JBOFFD010000779.1:0-1893 GCA_051648425.1 Planctomycetia bacterium | reverse complement strand
CGGGCGAAGAAGGCCGAGAAACCGTAGTAGTCGTCCTGCGTCCACCGCTCGAACGGGTGGTTGTGACATTTCGCGCACTGCATGCGCACGCCTAAGAACAACTGCGCGGTGGTTTCAGCGCAGTCCTGCGGCTCGCGGGCGATCCGGTAATAGTTGGCGGCCGGGTTCATCATCGTGTCGCCGCTGCTCGTCAACAATTCACCGACGAACTCGCCGATCGACCGATTCTCGGCGAACACCCGCACCAAGTAGCGGCGGTAGTTGTGCGCTCCGCGCAGCGCGACCGTCTTACGTGTGTTGCGCAGCACGTCGGCCCATTTCATCGCCCAGAAGTCGGCGTATTGCGGGTTGTCCAACACTTCGTCGATCAGTTTCGCCCGTTTTTCGGCGGTCGGCGTCTTATCGTCGAGGAACTGGCGGACGCGCTCGGAAGTCGGCAGGATGCCGGCGGCGTCGAGGTGGACGCGGCGGACGAATTCCTCGTCGGTGCACAATTCCGACGGCAGAATCTGCAGTTCCTTCAGTTTGGCGAACGCCAGTTTGTCGACGTAATTGTTTTCCGGCGGCGCGTTCCAAACGAAGCCCGGTACTTCCTGGACGTAAGACAGTTTGGCGTTGTCGACCTGTTGCAGGTAGCGGCACAGAATGGCCACGCTGCCGCGCTTGTGAAAGGTCGTGAAACCCGATTTCGTCACCGTCGCCGTCTGGTCGTCGCTGCTGCTGAACGACACCAACTTCGTCACGTCGCGCTTGGAGCCGTCGGCGAAGTGGGCGATCACCACCAACTGCTGGGAGCGGGCGAAGTCGCGCAACGACCGTTTGCGGGGCAGGATTTCCAGCTTCGTCGGCTCGGGGGCGCCGGCCGACGACTTCGCCCCCTCGGCGATCCACGCCCGCATCACCCTGTACGGCTCTTCCTTCTTCCACAGCAGCTTGCCGCCCTCGTGGGGGATGGCGGCCAAACCCTTCGCCAAGATCAGGCTGCCGTCGGCGTCGAGCGGGTTGGTGCGACGGGCGAACGTTTCCCGGGTCAGTACGTTGAAGTCCTGGTCGGGCAGGTATCCCAACAGACTCAGACGGAAGCCGTTCTTACCCGTGGGGGTGCCGTGGCAGGCGCCTGAATTGCATCGCGTCTTAGTGACCGCGGCGACGACTTCGTTGTGGAAACTGACGGGGTCGGGTTTGGCGAACTCGGCCACCGTCACGGCGGCCACCGCCTGCCGGCTGCCGGCCTGCACGACGATGTTCGCCGCGCCGTCGCCGGTCGACGACGCCAATCCGGCGGCGGTCACCACCGCGACCTTGTCGTTCGACGTGGCGTACTTGGCGACGTGCGTCAGATCGCGCACCGTGCCGTCGGCGTATTTGCCGGTGACGAGCAGGAACTGATACTGCCGCGGACCCTTCAGCGAAACCGTCGCCGGCTCCACGACGATTTCCGTCGGGTCGCCGATCAGCTTGACCGGATCGACGGCGTCGGCGGTTTGTACGACTGCGGCGAAGACGACCGCCGTCAGAACAGCGGCGGCTCTGTGAATCGACGGCGTCCGTCGCGGCTGCTCGGTTCGCATGCTACTCTCCGCTGGTTCGTAAGATCCGGTGGCCGTGTTTGGTCGATCGGGCGTCGCGGTTGCGTTTGGTCTATCAATTCGAGACGGCGCGGGCGGCCGTCAGGAGGTGTTGGTTTCTCGGCGTCACGGAGCGACGGCGATGGTCGCCGGCGGACTGGTCGCTTTTTCGTCTTGGCCGGCGACCTTCGCGGCGCCGGCGGCGGTGGCGGCGACGGTTCCGGCGGGGGCGTCGGCCGCCGCCGTCAGTTCGATTTCGACGGACGGCTGCTTCTCGGCGATCGTCGCGGCGGCGGCCGTCACGCCTTTCGGCAAGGTCGGCAGG
>JBOFFD010000778.1:0-4921 GCA_051648425.1 Planctomycetia bacterium | reverse complement strand
GCAGGATTTTCACCGGCTGGCCGGCGACCAACAGCGACACCGTCGTCGGCTTGCCCCCGGCGGCCAGCAGTAGTCGGCCGTCGATGACGCGCAACGCCCAATCGGCGTCGCTGGTCGGTTCGACGACGAACGAGCCGCGATCGAACAACTCGACGACGGTTTGATTGGGCAGTTGGAGCGTCGACCGGCTGCCGTCGAGATTGAACAGCTCATCGCCGAGGAAGACGAAGTCGCCGCGCTTCAGCCGAGCGACGACGCCGTCGACGCGGCGCAGAAGCAGTCCGACGTCGGAGAGGTAGACCCCGCGCGGGGCGGCGCCGGCCACGACGTCGATCTTCGGCTTGCCGTCGTTCTTGGGTTTTTCGTCCGGCCGCAACGCCACCTTCATCTCGGGCTGATCGACCTTGGCGACGACGATTTCGTCGTCCGGCGCCGCGATCAACGGTGGCGGGGCCGACTTCGCCGGCATTTTCCCGTCCACCTTCGGCTCCACGGGCGGCGCGGGTTTCGGTTCCTTCTTCGCGGCGTCGACCGGGGGCGCCGACTTCGCCGGATCGTCCGAAACGGCGGGGTCGACCTTCGGGGCGGCGTCGGCCGGCTTCGGGTCGACGGCTTTCGCCTCGTCCTTGACGGGATCGACCACGGCAATCGGACCCGCTCCGCCGGTCTTGCGGCTCGTTCCCGCTTGCTGTGCGACGATCAGCAGCGTGATGATGAGCGTTAGGCCGAGGAAAAGTGCGACGGCCCGAACCGCGAAGTTCGCGCGACCGGCGGCGTCGCGGTCGGCGAGCGGATCGTCGTCGGGCCAAGCGGTGGCGACTTCGAGGGCCGGGACTGCGGGCGATGACGACGCCGCCGGGGCGACGGACGGAGGGGCGGCCGCGGGTTTCTGCGGGGTGCGGGCGGCTGAGTCGCCGGACGCCGGCGCCTCCGCCTGGCGCGGGTTCGGCGTCGGATCTTCGTCGGTCGGGGTGGGGTCGGCGAGGCTGGCCGGCGGCCGGCCGAGGTGTTCGGGGGTGTCGGGCGCGCCCCAGACCGTTCGGGGGGGGCGGTGTTCGACGATGATGGCGGTGTCGGCGTCGGAGGCCGGAATCACCGGCAACATCCAATCGATGATCTTCCGCTCGCGAAGTTCGCCCTTAAGGCGTTCGCGGGCTTCGGGCGGAACGTGGGCGGACTGGTTTAGAACGACGGAAAGAAGATGGTGGACCGACGCGGTTTCCTGCAAGGCGGCGTCGTCGGAGAGGCATTGCTGCTCGAAGCCGGCAACCTCGGATTCGGGCAGGACGTTGTCGAGATAGGCGGCGAGGCGATTGAGGTCGAGCGTGGACGACCCGGAAACCAAGTCGCGGGGCTTGCCGCGGACGGCCGATTCGGACACCGGGCGGCGAAGGCGTTCGATGCGGTTGGACAACTGACGCGCGGCCGTGCTTTCGGTGAGCTTCGTGCCGATGTCGGCGGCGTCGGCGGGAGACAACGTCTGGTCGAGATAGGCCAGTAGGGTCCGCAGAGTCAGGCGCAGCGCCATTGCAAAGACTCCTCCGGGGGCGCGACGGCCGACCCGGCATGTTTCGACCCGACGGCGATCGCCAGCGGCTCGTCGGCGGCGTGATCGCCGCCGTACGAATCGTCGTCGACGCGATCGGCGGCCGGTAGGTGGCCGGTCAACCATTCGACGACCCGCCAATCCATCCACCGCCGGTCGGGATCGCGCGTCGAGCCGGCGTAGTACCCTAAGTGTCCCCCATGCCGCGTGACATGCAATTCAACGGCGGCCGACCAATCCGCGGACTGCAACGGTTCGACCGGTACGAGCGGATCATCCTGACTGGTCAACAGCAGCGTGGGGGTTTCGATGCGGTCGGCCCAGCGAACGGCGCTACAAGCTTGGTAGTAACCGGCGCCGTCGCCGAACCCGCAGACTGGCCCGGTGAACTGGTCGTCCCACTGGCTGAGGGTGGTCGGCCGGCGGTGCATGGGGGCGTCGAGCAGATCGGGGACGAGCCGGCGTCGGCGTTCCAGGGAGTCCCAGAGTTTCTTGACGAAGTACCGGTCGTAGATGCGGTTTCCGGGCCGGGCCAGATTCCGAATGCAGGCCCAGAGGTCGGCTGGCGGATTGACGGCGGCGGCGGCCCTCAAAGTGGAGGGCACACGCTCCGGGGTCTCGCCGAGGTACTTCAGGATGATGTTGCCGCCAAGGGAGAAGCCGGCGACGCCAAGCGGGGAATCGGGGCACAAGACGCCGAGGGCGTCGACAGCGGCGGCGAGGTCCTCCGATCGGCCGCTATGGTACGGGCCGCGGGCGAGCATCAGGCCGGCGCCGCAGCCGCGGAGGTCCATGCGGAACGAGCGGACGCCGCGGGCGCGTAGTTTGGCGGCGATGCGAACCAGATAGGGACTGCGGTTGCAGCCGCAGAGACCGTGCATCAGGAGGGCGATGGGGTCGCCGTGGCGCCAGCCGGCGGGGGATTCGTCATGCAGAACGATGGCGTCGCCGTCGGGTAACGCGACGATGCGTTCGGCGGCGTGGACGCGGGCGGCGTGGTCCAGGTCGCGGGTGACGCCTCGGCGTAAAAACGGCCACAGCGTCTGGGCGTGGCCGCCGCGGAGCCATCGGGGAGGATGGAAGTCCGGTAACGATCGTTTCTTCATGAGGCCGCCGTCGAGGAAAGACGCCCAGGGCCGGACGACCGTTCGTCCTGCCGCGCGGGCGGGTCTCCATTGGAATTATTACAGTAAAACCGCGTTTCCCGCCAACCCACTTCCACCTTTGCCGGTTTCGCGGGTTTCGGCGACTCTACGCCCCCAGGCTCAGAAAGTTCCGCAGCAATCGCGGCCCCTCCGCCGTCAAGAAGCTTTCGGGGTGGTACTGGACACCTTCCACGGGATGCCGTTTGTGGCGGATTCCCATGATTTCCCCTTGATCGGTTTTGGCCGATACGAAAAAATCCTCCGGGACCGTGCCCGGTTGAATCACCAGCGAATGGTAGCGGGTCGCCTCGAACGGATTCGACAGCCCGCGGTACAGCCCTTCGCCGTCGTGGTGGATCAGCGACGTCTTTCCGTGCATGATCCGGGAGGCGCGCACGACCGTCCCGCCGAACACTTCGCCCATGCACTGATGACCCAAGCATACCCCCAACACCGGGATTTTTCCGGTGAAGCGACGAATCGCCTCTTTCGAGACGCCCGCTTCCGCCGGTGTACACGGTCCAGGCGACACCATCAGGTGGGTCGGATTCATCGCTTCGATTTCGTCCACGGAAGCCTGATCGTTGCGAAGAACTCTAATGTCGACCGCGGCGTCGATTTCGCCCAGCCGCTGCACCAGGTTGTAGGTGAACGAATCATAGTTGTCGATCAATACGATCATCGCGCTTCCTTCGACCCCTTACACCGCTCGTCCCACAATCAGAATCCTATCGAGGTCGGGACGAAAGATCGATCGGCCCGGCGCGGCGCCCATCAAAACTCCATTCGCCGGAAGGCGCGGATGCCCAGCCGCATCGGGTACCAAGTGGCGAAGGCTCCCAGGCCGATACTCATCAGGATGCTGAATCCCAACCCCAGGACGAACTGCCATTGGCTGATCCCCTTCAGGTTCTGCAACCCTTCGAAGTCCATGCCCGCCCTGCCCTGTTCGGTCGCCAGCGTCACCGAATAGAAGTGACACGGCACCGCCATCGTCGCCACCACGGTGAAGATGAACACCATGCTGACGACAAGGTTCAGCGTACCGCCGAAACCGGCGGCGATTTTCGACGGATCGCTCTCGCGGACGTCGGGAAAACGCGCCCCCAACCCCACCGCGATTCCCGACACCCCCGAACAGAGAATCAGCATCGTCAGAATCTGTAGCACGAAAATCAACAACGGCTGCTTCAGCATGACGGCCCCGAGGATCGTCAGCAGGGTCGTCACCACCACCGCGCCGCCGAACGAAAACGCGAACTTGCCCCACAAAACCGAATCGCGCGAGATGGGCGCCAACCCCAGAATCCAAAACTTCTGTCCTTCCAGCGACAACAGCGGAAAAATGAATCGGCTGGTGAACGCCGCCAACAACAACCCGGTGACGGCCAAGTTGGTGAAGCCGACCAGGTTCTGCCAATACGGGCTTTGCGTGTAATAGTTCATTCGACCGATGTTGACGAAGTAAAACACCAACAGGCCGGTGAAGATGAGCACCTGCAGCGATTGCACCGGGTCGCGAGCGAAACTGCGGACGTCTTTCAGAATAAGAACGCGGATCGGACCCGAAAACGGAGCGAACAACCGTTCCAGCACCCACGGCGTCCAGTGGTCGGCCCGCACCCGTCGGCCGTAGGCGTGACTTTGCACCCGGTTGTACGCCGTCCGGTACAGCAGCCGATAGGCGTACGCCGTGATGAGATAGGCGAACAGGGCGTTGCTAAGAAGGACGCCCAAATAGAACAGCCCTTCCTGGAATTCGTCGGCGTGACTGGAGGCCAGGAGGCCCTTCGATATCCAATGGCTCGGCAGGAACGGCAGGTTGCTGACGTTCAGTTGCCGCACCAAGCCGTTGACCCAGCCGCGCGTAAGACCCGCCGACTTCGCGGACGTCCAAAGTTGAAAGCCGAGGTAGCCGCCCGCCGCCAGACAGCCGGCGACCAGCACCGCCAGCGCCTCGCGCTTCCGCTTCGGCGTGAACGTGACTACGAGCAGACACAGCAAGGCGCCCACGCTGCCGGGCAGCACCGCGTACGCCAGGAAGAAGACCATCGCCATCGCGTAAAAGTGGAGCGGCGCGTCGACTTGCAGGCCGTACGCAAGCATGAGCGGCGTGCATACCAGCATGAACCCCCAGCCGCTGAAGAACAGCGACTCTTGAAACTTGAACGCGAAGATCTGATCGGACGGCAACGGCCGAACCAACAGAAACCGCGCTTCGCGCGAAGCG
>JBOFFD010000777.1:0-2066 GCA_051648425.1 Planctomycetia bacterium | reverse complement strand
ACTCTTCGTTGTTCATGCCCTTCCAGGCGTAGACCGGCACGCCCGCCTTGGCGATGGCGGCGGCGGCGTGGTCTTGCGTCGAGAAGATGTTGCAGCTCGACCAGGTCACTTCGGCGCCCATCTCGATGAGCGTTTCGATCAGCACGGCCGTCTGGATCGTCATGTGCAGGCAGCCGGCGATTCGCGCCCCGCGCAGCGGCTTCGACGGTCCATACTTCTTCCGGAGCGACATCAGGCCCGGCATTTCGTTTTCGGCCAGTTCGATTTCCCGTCGGCCCCAGTCGGCCAAGGACATGTCCGCGACCTTGTACGCCACTTTCGTGCTCAGGTCCAAGCCCATCCGTCGCTCCTTGCGCTTCCAGCTTCAAACATCGTAAACTGTGCGTGTGTTAACATCTTGTCGAGTTTGCGTCCACCGTTTTCCCTCGACGGGTTTTTCGACGACCACAAGTTAAAACCTACTTTAGTCCTCGCCCGGCCGGCTTGGACTCGCCCGCGACGGCTTGCCGCAGTCGGACGTTTTGGCCCTGGAAACTGGTAGCTGCGTTGTCGGATTCCACCGAACCCCCCGCCGCCGAAGACTCTCCCCTCTTCCGTCGCCGCCTTTCGGGGGACGAGTGGGTGCTGGTCGCGCCGGAACGCCGCCGTCGCCCGAACGCCGACGCAAGCCTGGTTCCAGAGCCGTGCCCGTTCTGCGCCGGCGCCGAATCCGAAACGCCCCCGGAAATCGACGCCGTCCGCTCGCCCGACTCGAATCCGAACGAGCCGGGTTGGTCGATCCGCGTCGTTCCCAACCGCTACCCCGCCCTGCGGCCTTCGCCCAACGCCGAACCCTTCGACCCCGCCCAAGACCGTTCGCCCGCCGTCGGTCGGCACGAGGTCTTCATCGAAGGCCCCGACCATACCGAATCGTTGGCTGACCAACCGCCGACGGCCGCCGGTCTGCTCATGGATATGCTGCGGAAAAGATTGCAATTCCTGGCCGACGACCCCGCCGTCGCCTACGCCCAATTCTTCAAAAACAAAGGGTCGGCCGCCGGCGCCAGCCAAAGCCATTCCCACTCGCAGCTTCTCGCCCTTCCCTTCGTACCGGCCTTGATGCAGGCGGAGTACGACGCCGCCCGTCGCGCCGCCGACGACGGCTTCGGCTGCCCGCTCTGCCGCGAGCTTGCCTCGGCGCGACGCGACGGACGTCTTGTCGCCGAGCGGGACGGTTTCATCGCCTTCTGTCCCTCGGCGCCCCGTTTCGCCTACGAGTTTTGGATCGCGCCCGTCGAGCACCACTCGCGCTTCGCCGCTTCGTGCGACCCGCTGAAACTGGGCCGGCTCGTCTGGGAGATGCTGCGCCGCCTGGAAGCGGTCCTTCCCCACGCCCCCTACAACCTCTTCCTGCGCGACGAGCCGTTGCACCGCCCCCACCCCGCCTTCCACTGGCGTTTCGAGGCGACGCCGCGCCGCGGCGGGCTGGCCGGTTTCGAGTTGGCCACCGGCGTTTACGTCCTTTCCGTCACGCCGGAAAAAGCGGCAGCCGAACTCCGCGCCGCATCAGCCTAAAACCCCCAGGCGACGCAGAACCTCCATACGTCTAATTCTTGCGGCGAACCGGTTGTTAAAGATGACATTTTCTGCGGACGACAATGAGTAAGCCGGCATCGTTCGTAACGGGAAAGGCCGGGACTGCTCCCCGATTCCCGCCGCGAACTTCTATAACTGTTCAGGATTCACTGACGTTCGACGACCGAACGACGTTCCGGGCGATTGGCACGGCGCCTGCATCGCTCGACGACGAACGCACCGGAAGACGCCCCTCTTGAACAGAACGGCGTCAGGCCGACGGCCTCGCTCCACTGCGGAAGGTTTTTTGAAATGGGCAAGATTCGCTTCGCAATGGCGTTTCACGACCACCAGCCCGTCGGGAATTTCGACGGGGTCGTCGAGCAATCCTATGTCGACGCCTACTTGCCCTTTCTCGAAGTGATGGAGCGCTATCCACAATTGCGCTTCGCCGTGCATACGTCCGGTTCGCTCATGGATTGGCTCGTCCAACACAAACCGCAGTACGTCGA
>JBOFFD010000776.1:0-1529 GCA_051648425.1 Planctomycetia bacterium | reverse complement strand
CGCCGGCCGCAGCGACGGCTCCGAGGATTGGGAACGCCGGGCGCGCGGGTGGATCCGCGTCATGAACATCGACGCCTGGACCAGCATGGTGGTGTTCACCATCTCCACCGTCTCGTTCTATTTCATGGGCGCGACGGTGTTGCACGCGCAAAACCTCAACCCTCAAGGCAAGGACATGATCGCGACGCTGTCGCGCATGTTCGTCGACACCTTCGGCCCCTGGACGCAGACCGCCTTCCTGATCGGGGCGGGGGCGGTGCTGTTTAAGACGCTGTATCTGTCGTCGGCCGGCAACGCCCGGCTCGTCGCCGATTTTCTAAGTCTGAACGACGCGTTGCGCTACACTCAGTCGATCCAACGGGCGCGAGTGGTGAATTACGTGTCGCTGCTCATTCCCGTCGTCGCGCTGGCGCTCTTCGTGGCGTTCAAGGAACCGCGTTGGATGGTGGTGGTGGGCGGCGTGGGTCAGGCGCTGACGCTGCCGATCATCGCGGGGGTGACGATCTATTTCCGCTACCGCCGACTCGACCGCCGACTGGCGCCGCGCTTCTACGTCGACCTCATGCTCTGGTTGGCCTTCGCGTCGATCACGGTGGTGGCCCTGTACGGCGTGTGGGATAAGATCAAACCGTTCCTGCAATCGTGAATCTTGGCTTTTGACGAGGAAGCCACGACGAGGACATTGCCGTGGGCCAACTATTCAAGACGATTCGCCGACTGGTCTTTGAAGAAAACTATTTAATCGGGGAACATGCAGCGGAGCGCCTTGACGAACGCGGTATTGCTGAATGGCAAGCGGTTGCCGGACTGGAAGACGGCGAACTCATCGTCGAACGACCCGATGCAAAACCGAATCCGGTCGTCGAAGTTCGTGAAATGCTTCCAGATGGTGCGGAATTCAAGGCGGTATGGGCGTATCTGCCGAGGACCGGCGCGGCGAAGTTGGTCACCGTCCACTTTTTCGATGATGGAGAAACCAATGAGAATTGAAGGACGCCGGATCAAGCGGACGCGGTTGGTGCAGACCGATCGGTACGTCGTCGCGCTTGAAGTGGAAATGGTGGTTCCGATCGACGACCCGTCGGAACCGTGTTACGAATCGGAAACCGTCGACCTCCTACGGCAAGTCCGCGAACATGCCGAACAGGGTGACGAAAACTGGCTGAAACGGCACGGCAAGGTGTACGTCGCCTCGCCGAACGACTGAAACTGAAGGAACCCACGTCATGCCGACGAAAATCATCGCCGTCTTACTGGCCGCTGCGCTTCAGACCGTCGGTGCGGAACCGGCCGCCCACCCGCCGTTCGCGCCGTTCGCGCCGAAGCAGGACGTCCTGCCGGCGCCGGCGCCGAAAGACGCTGTCGTTTTGTTCGACGGCGCGGATGTGGTGTTGTTCACCGCGAAGACCGGCGGGCCGACCAATTGGAAGATCGAGGACGGCCTGCTCGTTTCCACCGGCGGCGCCAGCCGAACGAACCATGCGCCGTCGAAACTGCATTTCCGCGACGCCGAGATCCACGTCGAATTC
>JBOFFD010000775.1:0-4703 GCA_051648425.1 Planctomycetia bacterium | reverse complement strand
GGCGTGCAAGAAGCAACGGACGCGCCGCTGAGGAAAGCGGCGGCTAACAAAGACGATTCGTCCACCCATCTTGTCAGGTTTCGCCGTCGCGCGGTCGGTCGGCGGCGTCGAGGGCCGAGGAGAAAAGGTGGCCCATTTGGTCGCGCTTCGTGCCTAAGTATCGTTCGTTGTGTTCGTGCGGTTTGGTTTCAATCGGAATGCGCTCGACGATCCGTAGGCCGTAGCCGTCCAGGCCGACGACCTTCTTCGGGTTGTTCGTCATGAGACGGATGTCGCGGATGCCCAGGTCGAGCAGAATCTGGGCGCCGATGCCGTAATGCCGCAGGTCCGGCGCGAACCCCAGCCGGCGGTTGGCTTCGACGGTGTCCAACCCCTCTTCAGTTTGCAGCTTGTAGGCCCGCAATTTGTTGAGGAGGCCGATGCCGCGGCCTTCCTGCCGCATGTACAAGACCACGCCCCGGCCGGCCGCGCCCACCTGCGCCATGGCGTCGGACAGTTGGGGGCCGCAGTCGCACAAGAGGCTGCCGAAGACGTCGCCCGTCAGGCATTCGCTGTGGACGCGCACCAGCACCGGCCCCGTCTGTTCCGGCACGACGCCGTCGACTTCCACCCCCACGCCGCCGAACGTCAGCGCCAAATGCGGCTCGGCGTCGACCACCGAACTGTACGCGAACAGACGGGCGTCGCCGAAGCGCGTCGGCAGGCGGACGTCGAGTTCGCGGTGGATGAGCCGTTCCCGGCCGCGACGGTATTTGATGAGGTCTTCGATGGTGCACATCTTGAGACCCCACTGTCGGCAAAAGCCGACGAGGTCGGGGACGCGGGCCATCTCGCCGTCGTCGCGAAGGATTTCGCAGATAACGGCGCCGGGCTTGAGGCCAGCCAACCGACACAGATCGACGCTGGCCTCGGTGTGGCCGGCGCGAACCAGCACGCCGCCGTCTTCGGCGCGCAACGGCAGAATGTGGCCGGGCTTGGCCAGGTCTTCCGGTCCGGACTTTTCGTCCATGCAGACGGCGATGGTGCGGGCGCGCTCCGAGGCGGAGATGCCCGACGTGACGCCGACGCGGGCGTCGACGGTGACGGTGAAGGCCGTGCCCAGAGCGGCGGTGTTGCGGCGGGTTTGTGGGTCGAGGCCCAGGCGGTCGGTGTCTTGCCCGGACAATGCTAGGCAGACCAGACCGCGGGCGTGGCGGATCATGAAATTGACGAGTTCCGGGGCGACTTTCTCGCCGGCGAAGACGAGGTCGCCTTCGTTTTCGCGGAACTCGTCGTCGACCATGACGATCATCCGGCCGGCGCGGAGTTCCTCCATCGCCTCGGGGATCGTGCAGAACGGTCGGTCGGCGGAATACTCTTGCATGCGACGGCCACCTTCGCGACCGCGCCGCCGTCGAACTCGCCGACGCCGACCCGGTGCGATGTTATTCTACGGGCTTCGGTTCCGCCGTCAGTTCTTCCGCCTTGTAGCCGCCGCGCAGTTTGTCCCCGATCATCACGCCGGCGAACAGCACGACCAGCAAAACCGGCAGCGCCGAAATGTAGCGGAACGACCAACGGGCGCCGTCGGTCTGGGCTTGATTGAACTGGTCGGAAAGTTCGGTCAACCGCGCCTTTAAGACGCCGGGGTCGCCGGCGGTGACGAGCTTGCGGCCTTCCAGCTCGGCGACGAGGTGGCTCTGTAGGGCTTCCGGCTTGAAGACGCCGTCGACCACTAGGCCCGGAATCTTGGCGACCGCGGGGGGCAGTTTTTCAGCGGCCAGCCCGGCCAGTTTCGAGCGGTCGAGTTCCCGCTTGCCGGCCGTAGCGGCCGTCAAAACGTTGTCTTTGAGCCAGGGGGGCAGATCGCGGTCGACGACGCCGTCGGTAAGCAGCCGCAGCGTGGACACGTCCTGCGTTAAGAGCGTCAACTGCGTGGGGCTGTACTGACCGTCGGTCGACGCAGCGTTGCGGACGTCGTCCTTCAACATCTGGGCGGTGACGGTGTCGTTGATGCCGCCGATGTAGTTTTGGGCGACGGCGATGCCGATGTTGCCGGCCGACCCCATGAGGGCCAGCGCCAAGGCGCCGCCGCGCGGGAAGCGTTCGGCGGTGAAGCCGAGCATGGTGGGCCAGAAGTAGGCGACCCCCAGTCCGTAGATGGTGGCGTAACCGAAGGCGGTGGCGGGGGTGTCGGCGAAACTGAGCAGGTACAAGCCGACGCCGGCCAGCGCCGACGAACCCAAGACCATGCCGACCGGCGACAGCGCGTGCGCCAGCGGGCCGGCGAAGTGCCGCAGCACGAACATGATGCCGCTGGTGTAGACCAGAATGAGCGTGCCGGAGACTTGGCCGTCGGTGGCGCGGGTCATGACCGACTCTTGCCACTTCTGCGGGCCGAGTTCGGTGGCGGCGGTGAGGATCATGCAGCACGCCCAGAAGATGAAGAGCGGCCGGAGGATGTCGCCGAACATTTCCTTGCCCGAAACGCCGCTGGCGACTCGTTCCGTCGGCGGGAAGGTCAGGACGGCCACCATGGCGCCGTAGACGAGGCAAGGCGCCAGGATCAGGCAAAGGCAGGCCTGCCAACCCCAGCCGAGCGACGGAAAGCTGACGCCGTAGCCGAAGTCGAGGCCGCTGTGGACCAGCCGCACGACGACGCCGCCGATGACCAAGCCACCCGGCCACCAGGCGTGCAGAATGTTCAGATAGTGCGTCTTATCCTTGGGGAAGAGCGTGGCGACCAGCGGGTTGATCGCCACCTCGGTGAAGCCGTTGCCGCAGCCCATGAGGAACGACGAGACCAGCAGCCAGTAGTAGGCGGACTGCGGCGTATCGGGGGTGCCGACGTACATGGTGCCCAGCACGCCCACGAGGTGCGACGCGAACGCCAAATACATGATGCGCTTCATGCCGAGCAGGTCGCAAATCCAGCCGCCGGCGAGCATCGAGGCGGCCATGCCGAGGAAGACCGACCCTTCGATGGCGCCGAACTGCCCTTGGGTGAGGTTGAACTGCAACCGAACGTCTTGAAGGATTTCGCCGCGGACGATGAAGGTGAACGCGGACGTCACCAGCGCGATGCAACTGGCGACGAACAAGAGACGAACGTTCATTCGGTGAATCCTCCATCGACGCGCCGTCGACGGTCCAGCCGACCGCGGCACGGGGGCGGTCGGCGGAGGAATGTCGGGCGGCCGGTGCGGTCGAGTGTGTTGTGGAGACGCTGCAAGTCAGGGGCCAGCGTAGCGGTCCGACCGGCGGAAGACAAGCGGGCGGCCCCGGTGGCGAGCACAGGTCGCATCGGCGGCGTCCGCATACAACCAAGTTGGTTCTTCGTCGCCCCGGCTTTCGCGAGGCCCGCATGCCGCTTTACGTCCGCGCCGTCGTCCTGGTGCTGTTCACGTTCGTTGTCTACGCGCCAGCGCTTCGCGGCGGCTTGGTGTGGGACGACGTCGGCATCTACCTCACCAACAACAGCCTGCTGCGCGAGCCGGACGGCCTGTACTACTTCTGGTTCTCGACCAAGCCGGTCGACTACTACCCGCTGACCTACAGCCTGTTTTGGATCGGCTACCAGTTCTGGGGCCTGGACACTTTGGGCTACCATCTCGTCAACGTGGCGGTGCATGCGGCCGGGGCGCTAGCGTTGTGGCGGTTTTTGGCGCGGGCGGGCTACCCCGGCGCTTGGTGCGCGGCGTTGGTGTACGCCGTCCACCCGGTGAACGTTGAATCGGTCGGTTGGATCAGTCAGTTGAAAACCGTGCTGGGCGGCGCGTTCGCCTACCTGGCGATGTACGCCTACCTGCGCTTCGACGAAAGCCGGGAACGGCTACCGGAACCGCGCGGCGGTTGGCGGTGGTACGCGGCGGCCGTGTTCCTGTTCGTGTTGTCGCTGGCGGGCAAGCCGGTGGCAATCGGTCTGCCGGTGCTGCTCTTAGGTTGGGAATGGTTCCGTCGCGGCCGGTTCGACCTTTGGAAAGACGCCCGCCGCGCCCTGCCGTTCTTCATCGTCGCCATCGTCTTCGGGTTGGTGGGGGTGTGGTTCCAACAGTACCGGGTCATCGGTCATGACGTCATTCGCACCGACGGCCCGGCGGCGCGAGTGGCGATCGCCGGTCACGCCGTCTGGTTCTACCTGTACAAGGGCGTCTGGCCGACGGAACTGGCGTTCGTCTATCCGCGCTGGACGATCGACGCCGCCTCGCCGCTATCCTACCTACCGGGACTGGCGTTCATCGGCTTCTGTTGGCTGGTGTGGGTCGGCCGGAAGGTGTGGGGGCGGGCGCCGGTGGCGGCGCTGGCGTGGTATATAGTCATGCTGGGGCCGGCGTTGGGGTTCGTCGACGTCTACTTCTGGCGGTACAGTTTCGTCGGCGACCATTACCAGTATCCGGCGCTGCCGGCGGTGGTGGCGGTGATCGTCGGCGCGTTCGCCGCCGGGGTGCGACGGCTGG
The DNA here is from genome assembly GCA_051648425.1 of Planctomycetia bacterium. Taxonomy (GTDB): domain Bacteria; phylum Planctomycetota; class Planctomycetia; order Kolteriales; family Kolteriaceae; genus JBOFFD01. The sequence goes on along the minus strand of JBOFFD010000775.1, from coordinate 267 downwards.
CGAGCGACGTCCGCACCGCGCCGGCGGCGACGGCGGCGTTCCTAGCGTTGACAATCCTCGGCGGGCTGACGGTCCGGCAGGCGGCCGAGTACATCGACGAAGAAACCGTCTACCGCAAGACGTTGGATCGCAATCCGCGCAGTTGGATGGTGCTGAACAATTTGGCCCTGCTCTTGGAGAAGGACGGTCGCGGCGACGAAGCGATTTCGCTGCTGCGCGACGCCGTGACCAGTTCGCCGAAGGAGTCGTTGCCCCGGCTCAATCTGG
>JBOFFD010000774.1:0-9452 GCA_051648425.1 Planctomycetia bacterium | reverse complement strand
GACGTGCGCTGCGGTCGCGGCTGGCTCGACGCCCTGACGGCCGTCGCCCGCCGGCGCCCCGATTTCGGCGTGTTGGGGGCGTGGCAGACCGACTTCGACGGCGAACCCAGTCCGCGCACGAAGGCGATCGTCCGCGGCCATCGCGGCCGATCGCTCGGCTGTCCGATCGACCCGCTGCCCGACGTCGTGCCCACCGACTGGGTGGAAGGAAGCTGTCTGTACGTCCGCCGGGAAGTGTTGCAGGCGGTCGGCTATCTCGATCCATTGTTCGCGCCGGCCTACTTCGAGGAAATCGACTTCTGCCGGCGGGTCCGGCGGGCCGGCTGGCAGGTCGGGCTGGCGCCGGCGGCGGTGGTCGCGCACCACGGGGCCGGCACGGCGAATCGGCCGCGCGGGCGGTCGCGCACCCGCACCCTGTTGGAACGAAACTACGCGCTGTTCCACGCCGCCGACCCCGCCGCCCGCGGCGGTTGGCCGCAGACCGGTTGGCGGCTGGCGCACCGCTCGGTACGGCACGGCCTGAAGGCGATGGCGACGGGACGGCTGTCGCCGATGGAATGGTCGGCCGCCCTGGCCGCGCTGCCGGCGCGGTGGCGCGCCCTGCGGGCCAAACAGCGCCGCGACGCCGCCGGCCGGCCCTGTCCGATCTTGGGCGACGGCGTGCCGACCACCCGCGAGCACCAGTATTATACAGAGCGTGTCGAACGCCTGACGTTGGAATATGCGGAAACGGTCGTCAACCCGCCGTCGACCCGCGCCGCCGCGTGACTGAATGGTTTTCAGCCCTGAAAGGGCGGCCCTCCTCCAGCCCAGGGCAACGCCCTGGGTTGTAAGACGGGGTGGAAGGTTGAAGCCCTGTAAGGGCGCGACTCTTAGACGGCGGCCGACGCGACTCCGGCCGAAGTGCCGCCCTTTCAGGGCTTCGCCGTTCGATTCGGATGGCGAATCCCAGGGCGTTGCCCTGGGCTCTGGAGGAGGGCCGCCCCTTCAGGGCTGAAGAAGGCGTTGCAAGGCTAAGAAGGCGACGCCGGGTTTAAGAAGGCGATGCGGACATCGACGCTGGAGACCGTATGAACGAACTCGTTGAATCATTCTCCGGTGATGGATCGACCCCCGCTTACAGCGTGGTCGTGCCGGTGCGCGGCCGAGTCGACGACCTTCGCCGCTGCCTCGACCGAATCGTCTCGCAGGAACCGCCGGTGGGCGTCGCCGCGGACCGCGTGGAAATCCTCGTCTGCGACGACGGCTCGACCGCCGTCGACGCCGCCGCGATTCAAACCGTCTGCGCCGCCGACGCTCGGGTGCGTTACCTTCGGCAAGAGCCGCGCGGTCCGGCCGCCGCCCGCAACCTGGGGGTCGCCCACGCCCGCGCTCCGGTGGTCGTCTTCACCGACAGCGACACCCTGCCGCAGCCCGGTTGGCTGGCCGCCCTCGTGGCGCCGTTCGCCGACTCCGCCGTGGTGGCCGTCGAGGGTACCGTGCAGCCGCCTGGTCCGCCGCGCGGCCCGCTCGACGAAGCGCCCCGCAGCACCGGCGGCGTCTTCCTCACCGCCAACATGGCCTACCTTCGCGACGCCCTTCACGCCGTCGGCGGCTTCGACGAATCGTTCCCGATGCCCGCCTTCGAGGACGTCGACTTGGCGCTGGCCGTCCGCGATCTAGGCCGAATCGACTACGCCCCCGGCGCCCTCGTCCTGCATCCGTGGCGCCGCGTCACCCTGGGCGGCGTTCTCAAACGGCAGCGCAACTTCGACTGGCTGCTGGTCACCGGCCTGCGGTGGGGCTGCCTCGGCTGGGTCGACCGTCCGACGCGCCACCCTCGGCTGCGGGTCGCGCTGGCGGCGGCCGTCACGCTCCCGCTCGGCCGAATGCGCCGTGGTTTGGCCGCTCTGACCAAGACGCCGTGCGACGCTCTGGAACGGATCGGCATCAGTTTGGTGGAAGCGGTCGTTGGTTGTTGGCGGGCGCCGCGCTACCTGTGTCACGCTTATGCCGTTCCCCGCCGCCGCTACCTTCCGGCCATTGCAACGCCGGCCGGTCCGCGCCGCGGAGGACAGTCATGACGCGGACACTATCGCCGGCGTCGACGACGACCGGTCGCCGGACTCTGCCGAAGCCCACGGAGCCGCCGGCCGTTTATCTGTATAAACGGCCGCCGCGGGTGGTGGTGGTGGTCGTCAACTACCGTACGCCGCTCGAAACGCTGGAATGCGTCCGTTCGCTTCAGACGCTCACCGGCCTCCGCCTCGGCCTGTTGGTGGTCGACAACGCCTCCGACGACGGCTCGGCGGAACTGTTGCGTGAAAAGCTCGTCGGCGCCTCGCTGGTCGTCTCGCCCACCAACGGCGGCTACACCGCCGGCAACAATCTGGGCGTGCGCATCGCGCTCGATTCGGGCGCCGACTACGTCCACGTCGTCAACCCCGACGTCGTCGTCTCGAACCCCGACTACCTGCGACGACTGATCGAATACATGGAACGCCGACCGCGCACCGGAGCCGTCGGACCGCAGGTCTATTTCCGCGAACCGGGACGCATTCAGAACACCGTCCTGCGGTTTCCCTGGGTGCATCGCCGGGTGGTCGACTGGGTGGCGAAATGGCAGGGCCGACCGCCGCCCCGCAGCGGCGACCGACCGGTCAACGCCGAGGTGCTGAACGGCGTCTGCGTACTGTTTCGGGCCGACTGCCTGCGCGACGTCGGCCTCTTCGACGAACGGACCTTCGCATACATCGAAGACGTGGAATGGGCGTACCGCGCCGAAGAACGCGGCTGGCGGCGGGAGTATCTGCCGGTGCCGAGCATCGTTCATTTGCAGAAAGAGACGGGGTACGAACGGGGTGGTTCGGTCGAGTTCCTCTTGAAACGGAACACGCTTTACTTTCTGCTGAAGAACGGAAAAGCGGCGCAGGCCGTCGGCTACACCCTCGCCACGCTGGCGCTGGGCGCGGCGCATGCGGCAGCGGGCGTGGTGCGCCGCCGCCCCTGGCAAGCGACCGGCGGCTGGTTGGTCCGCCTGGGCCGCGCGTACGTCGGCCTGTGGCGCGGCGACTTCGAGGACGTGATGGGCCGCCCGAAGTAACGGAAGATTTCTGGGCCGTCGTAGGGACGAAAACGCGAATTGTAGGTGGACCTCTGGTCCGCCTGGATTGGGCGTCGGGTCGAAATCCTTCCGTTGCAGGCGAGTGGCAGAAACAGGAGGGGCCGGGCGCCGCTCGCGGGCGGACCAGAGTTCCGCCCTACATTCGGTCTCTTGGCTCCGCCGGTAGATAGGCCGACGGACGACCAGCGGTAGACAGGGGAGGCGTCGGATGCCGGGGACTTCGATCGGGTCGTCGTGTTGGAAGGTGCGGCGCGGCGAGTACCAGCCGCGGCGGCGCATCGCCATCGTCACCGGGGCGCCGGCGCCGTACCGCGAGCCGGTCTTCGCCGAGTTGGCGGCGCGCGCGAACGTCGACGTGAAAGTGTTCTACTGCTCGCCCGGTCACGACGACGTGGCGTGGTCGCGGCCGACGGGCGACGGATCATTGAACGGCGTCGATGACGACGGCGTCGACCGCGAGTTTCTGCCCAACCTCACGCCGGCCAAAAACAGCCGGCTGCCGTTCGTCGGCTACGCCAACCCAGCCGTCGTCTCCGGCCTCAAGAAGTTCCAACCGTCGTACGTCGTCGTCTACGGCTACAACCAACTGACCCACTGGCTGGCGTTCCGTTGGTGTAAGCGGGCGGGCGTGCCGTTCGCGCTGCGCAGTGATTCCAACGTCCACCTCGACCATGGTACGTCGCTGCAAACTCGGCTGCGCCGCTGCCTGGTGCGTCGCGTGGTGCGTCGGGCCGCCGGCGTACTGGCCGTGGGGTCGGCCAACGCCGACTACTGGCGCTCCTACGGCGCCACCGAACGACAGATTTTCTCCGCCCCCTACGCCGTCGACAACGCCCGCGTCGCCGCGGCCGCCGGGGCGCGATCGGTCGACGCCGATGGCTTGGTCCGGCTGCTGTACGTCGGTCGTCTGATTCCGCGCAAGCGCGTCGATCTGTTGGTGGAGGCGTTCAACCGCCTGAGCGTCGACCGGCCGGTTTCGCTGACGGTCGTCGGCGACGGCCCCGAACGCGCGAAGTTGGAAGGCATGCAGACCGAATCGGCCCGCCGGCGGACGCAGTGGATCGGTCGGGAACCGAACGACGCCGCCCTGGCCCGCTACGGAGCGGCCGACCTGTTCGTGTTGCCGTCGCAGTACGAGCCGTGGGGGCTGGTCGTCAACGAAGCGATGGCCGGCGGCCTGCCGGTGGTCGCGCACCGCCACTGCGGCGCGGCCCTCGATTTAGTCGACGATGGTCGCACCGGCCGCCTGCTGGACGAACTTTCGGTCGACGCGCTGACAAGCACCCTGGCCCCGTTGGTCGACGACCCCGGAACGTTGAAGGCGATGGGCGTCGCCGCGCGCGAGCGGGTGCGGCGCTGGTCGTTCGCGGCGACGGTCGACGGCTTCCTGGAAGCGGTCGACGCCGCCCGCGACGTCAAACCGAAGTCGGCTCGCGTCGGCCTGGAACAAGTGGCCTAAAACCGCTTCATCGCCCGCCGCGCGAGCAAGGGATTCCTGCTTCTTTTCCGCTTGTGCCGCGAAGGATCAGGAATCCCTTGGTCGCGCGACGGGCTATGAAGGCGTCGATACCGTCTTTTCCTTCGGCAGGATGAAACACCAATGACGACGCCGACTACTTCACGCCCGCCGACCGTGCAGCGCGTCTTCGGCCGCGAGCGGCCGTTCGACCCCGCCGCGGAACTGCCGGCGCCGGCGTCGCTCTTCGGCTATCTGGTCGATCCGGTGTTGTGGTCGTCGATCCTGCTCTTCCTCGTCATGGTCGGCCTCAGCATCGACCACCCGACGGTTTCCAACATCGCCTTCAAACTACGCTGGCCGGTGCTGGGGTTCGCGGCGTTCGTCGGCGTCTTCACCGCTCTCAACGGGGCGGGCGTCCGGTGGACGGCGTCGCACGTTTCGATGGCGCTCGTCGTGGTCGCGGGGTTGGCGTCGGCGTCGTACTCCGACCAGCCCAGTTACAGTTTTCAACGCGCGGTTTCGGTCGGGCTGCTCTTCGGCGCCACACTCATCGGCGTCGGCGCCGCCGCCCGCTCGCCGTTGCGGCTGGTTCGGCTCACCGACTACCTCTGGGGCATGGGCGCCTTCCTGGTCATGCTCGGTTTCGTCTACCGCATGGGCGACGGCCTGGGCGAGTCGCGTTTCGGCGGGTTGCAAAGTCGGGCCACCGGGGCCGGCACGTTCGCGGCGCTGTTCCTGCCGATCGCCGTCTACCAAGTGCGCTACCGCCTCAAGGGTGCGATGGTTGCCGTCGGCTGGATGGTGATCGCGCTCTTTCTGTTGCAGCTCGTTTTGGCCAGCGCCCGCATGGCGTTGTTCTCCAGCCTGCTGACCTGCATGGTGTTGTGGTTCGACTACTACGGCCGCAAGGCGATCGCGGCGGTGGCGGTGATGATCGTGCTGTCGCCGCTCGCCTTGCTGCCGGCGCTGGCCGACAAAACCGTGCGCGACAAACTGGCGGAGCGGTCGGCGAAGGTGGTGCGGATCGAGTCGATCGGCAACTTCACCGGTCGGTTGGAACGTTGGCAGTTCGGATTGGAAATGTGGCAGCTACGGCCGTTGCAGGGCTTCGGGTTCGGCGTTAGTCGAACGCTCGCCAGCAAGGTCGACCCGCAGCGTTTCGGCCTGGAAGACGGCGAAGTCTTCAACCTGCACAGCGACCAAATCGAAGTGATGATGGACCTCGGCCTGTTGGGGTTCGTGCCGTTCGCGGTCTTCTGGCTGACGCTCATCGGCTTCGGCGTGCGGGTGGCGTTCGCGCCGCGCACCCCGGCCCGGCAATTGACGCTGGCGTACCTGGGCTGTTCCTTCTACGCCTTCGGCGACACCTTCATGCACGGCGGTTTTTTGGCGGCGGGCGGCGGCGTCGCGGCGTTCACTTGGTCGATGATCGCGGTCGTCTTGGAACTGGGACCGAAGGTGTGGTCGGCCCGGCCGGGGGTCGTTCCCGCCGGCGCGGCGCTTCAAGACCCGACGTTGGAAGTCGGCCCCGCGTCGCCTCGAACCCGCCCTCGCGAACGCTTGCGCGAACGGCTGCCGTCGGTCCGCGACCTGTCGTTCCGGTGAACGAAAGTCCCGCCGACTCGGAAGACCCACGGTTCCTGCAAGAGCAACTCATCACCTGCATCGGCAACAAGCGGGCGCTGCTCGCGCCGATCGGCGACGCCGTCGACCGGGTGCAACGACGGTTGGGCAAGTCACGACTCGTCTGCCTCGATCTCTTCTCCGGCACCGGGGTCGTCGCGCGTTTTCTTAAACGCTTTTCCAGCAGACTAATCGTCAACGACCTGGAAACCTACAGCCGACTGACCAACGACTGTCATCTCACCAATCGCTCGACCGTCCGCTCCGAACATCTCGCCCTAAGACTTCAAGACCTGAACGCGGAAATCGAGCGGACGTGGTCGGCCGGCTTTCTGACGAAACTGTACGCGCCGAAGGACGAGACGAACATCGAACCGGGCGACCGCGTCTTCTACACTCGGCGCAACGCCGAGTACCTCGACACCGCGCGGCGGGCGATCGACGGGCTGCCGGCGGACGAGCGGAAATTCTTTCTAGCGCCGCTCTTGGCGGCGGCGTCGGTGCACGTGAACACGGCGGGGGTTTTCAAGGGTTTCTACAAGAACGAAAAGGGCGTCGGCCAGTTCGGCGGCTCCGGCCGGAACGCACTGTCGCGCATCCAGGGGACGATCCAACTGGAGTCGCCGGTCTTCTCGAACTTCGACTGCGACGTGGAAGTTTGTCAGGCGGACGCCAACGAACTGGTCCGGCGGGTCGGGGCCGTCGACCTGGCGTATTTCGATCCGCCGTACAACCAGCATCCGTACGGGTCGAACTACTTCATGCTGAATTTGATCGCCGACTACCGCGAGCCGGCGGGCGTCAGCCAGGTGTCGGGCATACCGCGGGAGTGGAACCGCTCGAAGTACAACCAGCGGCCGCACGCCGCGGAAGCGTTGTTCGACGCCGTCGCCGCCTGCCCGGCGAAGTTCGTTTTGATCGCGTACAACTCGGAAGGCTTCATCGCGCGGGAACGGTTCGACGAACGGCTGGCTACGTGCGGCCGGCATGAGCTGGTCGAGACGCCGTACAACGCCTTTCGTGGTTCCCGCAACCTGCGGGCGCGGCCCTTACATGTTTCTGAGTTCTTATATCTGTTGGAAAAGTAATCGATCCGCCCTACTCCCTTTCCTTCGTCGTTTCCCAGCGATTTTCCATGTTTCCGCTTCGGCGGAACGCTACAGTCGGAACCTTTTGCCAAGCGCCGCCGGCGTTGAAGTTCGACGCATCGCCCCGCCGAAGAGTGAGGCGTCGTCGAGCGGCCCCTTCACGGAAGCAAGGGCGCGACGGCGGGCGAACGCAGCAATCGGCGGCCGAAGTAGAACGCCGCGACGCGGTCGTCGATCGGTCCGTGGACGCGCACTGCAAGGAGGCGACTTCGCGATGAACGCTTTGGAACTTGTCTTCACCGGCCTTACCGCCGCCGCCGGCTTCTCGGGGGAACCGGTCCCCGCCGCCGCGCCGGCGCTTCCCCGCGCCGAGACCGTCTACTCGCAAGCCATCGGCTCGAGCGAACCGATGGCCACCTGCGACAGCTCGTGCGAACTCGAGACGCTGTCGGTCTGCGAAATCAACAACAAAAGCCGCTTCTACGTCCGACCGGAACTGCTTCTCTGGTGGACGAAAAACGCCGACCTGCCTCCGCTCGTCACGGCCAGCCCCAACGGCACCACCCGCGACCAAGCGGGCGTGCTGGACGCCCCCGGTACGACGGTGCTGTTCGGCGACGGCGACCAAGACGGCAAGCTGCGCCCCGGCTTCCGCCTGTGGGCGGGCGTTCGGCTTGACGACTGCGGCAACTGCTGGCTCGACCTTAACGCCTTCGGCCTGGCCGACCAAGACGACGGCGACGTCTTCGCCTCGCCCAACGGCACGCCGATCATCAGCCGGCCGTTCTTCAACGTGAACACCGGCATGCAGGACGCCGAGCTTGTCGGTCTGCCCGGCGTGGTCGACGGCACCGTGACGGCCGCCCACTCCAGCGAGTTCGGCGGCGCCGGCGCGGCGTTCCGCAGCAAGCTGTGCGGCTGCTGCGAACCGATGAGCGCCTGCGGCGGGGCCGACCAGTGGGGCTACCGCGTTGAAGGGATCGCGGGCTACCGCTACTTGAAGATGCGCGACGGCCTGTCGGTGACCGAAAACCTCACCGCCCGCGACCCCGGCGGCCTGACGCCGATCGGTACGAAGATCGACGTCTTCGACAGCTTCCAAGCCGACAACCAGTTCCACGGCGGCCAGTTGGGCTTGGCGACGCAGTTCACCCGCGGTCGGCTGTTCGTCGACCTGTTCGGCAGCGTGGCGCTCGGCGTCGTGAACCAGACGTTGGACGTCGGCGGCCGAACGACCGTCACCCAACCGGGCGCCAACCCGGTGTCACAGGCGGGCGGCCTGCTGGCCCTGCCGTCGAACATCGGTTCGTACAGCAACGACGAGTTCGCGGTGGCGCCGGAAATCGGCTTCAACGTCGGCTACCAGATGACGAAGAACGTGCGGGCGTCGGTCGGCTACACGTTCCTGTACCTGTCGGACGTGCTGCGGTCGGGCGACCAGATCGACCTGGGTCTGAACCCGAACCTAATTCCGTCCGGCCCCGGCGGCGGCGGCGGCGGCGGCCCGGCGCGTCCAGGCGTCACCCTCGACGAAACCGACTTCTGGGCACAGGGTTTGCAGGCGTCGCTGGAGTGGCGGTTCTAATCCGCCCCGCAGCTCACTTCGACATTTCTCTGAATGGGCATTTGATTCTCATTGTGAATCGGCAATGGGTTATAGCTGTTCCTTCTTGAGAATAGGGAAAACCCTAGTCGGCCGATCGGAGATTAAATCGCATCCTTTCTTGAAAGATTAACGAATAAGCCGATTTTGAATATAAGCTTATGTTTTACAAGCACTTCCAATCGGCCAGTTCCGCCGGCTACATTTGATCTTGATGCATGAAGATTATCGCAAGTCGATTAGAGGTATTATCTTGCGTAAATCAGCAGACGCAGGGGGAACCGCACGGCTCTTCATTTCTGCGACTCTCGGTACAATTTTTGTTTAACGAAGAATATGGATCGTAGGTCAAGATTGACCGCATCGGTTCGTCAACACACTTGAGGCGGCTCCATGATGTCTCCTTTCCGTTCGGCTCTTCACCCACTTCGTCGTTTTTTCCGTGCGTCGACCTCGCGGAAACCGGCGGTCGTGAGGAACGAACGTCAGGCCGCCGTCCGAAAGCAGCTTGAAGTGCTGGAAGACCGGACGGTGCCGGCTCCGGTGGCGTCCATCGTCGGTCTGCCCGCCGTCGGC
>JBOFFD010000773.1:0-3837 GCA_051648425.1 Planctomycetia bacterium | reverse complement strand
CGCGCACCGCCGACACCGTCCATTCGCTGCGGCGGAAACGCAGTTGGGCGCTGACCGGCACGCCGGTGGAGAACCGCGCTTCGGACCTCGTCAGCCTGCTGGAGTTCGTCGGCAACGACCGAATGACCACGCTCGACGAGCGTCCCGAAGCGCTGCGGGCGTCGGTGTCGAAGGTTTTGCTGCGGCGCACCAAGGAAATGGTGATGTCGGAAATGCCGCCGAAGATCATCCGCGATTCTTACATCGACCTGCACGCCGGCCAGCGCGAAAAATACGAGGCCGCCGAGAAGGAAGGCATCGTCCGTCTGAATGAAATGGGCGAGGCGGTGACGGTGGAACACGTCTTCGAGCTGATCCGCCATCTGAAACAGTTGTGCAACTACGACCCGGCGACCGGCGAAAGCGCGAAGGCCGACCAGTTGGCCGCCCACATCGAGGAAATCGCGCAGTCGGGCAAGAAGGCGATCCTGTTTTCGCAATATGTGACCACCATTGAATTCCTCGCCGACCGACTGAAAGACTTCAACCCGCTCGTCTACCACGGCGGGGTGGCGCACCGCGACCGCGACCCGATTTTGGCGTCGTTCAAGGACGACGCCGACCGCCCGGTTATTCTGATGAGCTACGGCACCGGCGCCGTCGGTCTGAATTTGCAGTTCTCGAACTACGTCTTCCTCTACGACCGCTGGTGGAACCCGGCGATCGAAGACCAGGCGATCAACCGCGCCCACCGCATCGGTCAGAAAAGCACCGTCATGGTCTTCCGCTTCATCAGCCCGGCGACCATCGAAGAAAAAATAGCGGCGGTGCTGGAACGCAAACGGCAGCTCTTCGCCTATCTGATCGACGAGCAGAACGACGGCCGACCGCCCGGTTCGGAAGACGGCTCGACCTCGCTGACGCGCGAGGAAGTGTTCGGCCTGTTCGACCTCAAGATCGGCAGCCGCCCGGTCGCCGTCTGACCACCCGGCCCGATAGCCGTCGCGTATACGCGGCGCGTCCGACGGATTGGCGCCGCGACGTCTTTTTCAGTTCAGTTGCACGTTCGGACGTTCAGACCGAATCTGAAACGCCGCCCACGCCATCCGCGTCACCACGACGATCATCCGGTGCTTCATGGCGACGGACTGATTCCAAATGCGGTCGTGATCGACGACGTGCTTCTCGCCGAGAACGAACGCGATCAACCGCGAAATCTCGGCCGGCATCACCGTGCGGATCGTCGGCACGCGCAGCGTGTTGGTCGGGGTCTCGCGGGCGTCGGCCAAGACGACCTTCATGGCGGCGTCGCGCTGCTCTTGGGGGACGCCGATGAACGCCGACTCCAGAACCACGTCGGCGAAGGCGACGCCGTCCTGGTCGGAGACGTCGAGGATGAAGCCGACGGGGTCGGGGGTGTTGCAACGCTCGATGAGGGAGATGAGTTCCGGTTGGTCGCCGAAGAGAAGAATCTTGGCGCGTTCCAACAGTTCTTGGCCGGCCGGCGAATCCGGCGCCGGGGGCGGCTGGATGCCGTGGAAAAGCGGCTGCTTCTTCTTAGACACGGCGAGGATTCCTTGAGACGATGGACTCTCGCCGTCGTTGTAGCGACCGCCGCCGGGCGCGACTCCTGCCGCCGCGACCAGACGTCGTTTTCGCGCCGCGTGACGTACACTATAAGCGAAGTCCGCCGCGGCGCGAACGGCGTCAAGCGACGACTGGGGATTGCACAAGGGCAGGCCGAATGAATCATGGATCGTTGCATCTCGACGTCGTCGTCAGCCCCGAGTACGGGCAAAACTGTTACATCGCCTGGAGCGACGTGTCGCCCAAGTGCATCCTGGTCGACCCCGGATTCGACGTCGTCGCCATCTTGGGCCGGCTCGACAAGCTGGAACGGCCGCTGGAAGCGATCGTTTTGACGCACGGCCACGTCGACCACATCGCCGGCAACCGCGCGATGAAGATCGCCCACCCGAACGCCCCCATCGTCATCGGCGCCGGCGACGCCCCCATGTTGACCGACCCCGCCCTAAACTTGAGCGAGATGGCCGGCCGACCGATTGTCAGCCCGCCCGCCGACAAGCTCGTGAAGGAAGGCGACGAAGTCCAGTTCGTCGGCCTGACGTGGATTGTCCGCGAGATTCCCGGCCACTCCCCCGGCCACGTCGTCTACATCGCCAAAGACATTATCCCGCCGGTCGTTTTCGGCGGCGACGTACTGTTCGCCGGTTCGGTCGGCCGCAGCGACTTCCCCGGCGGCAACGGCCGACAACTCGTCCGCGGCATCCGTGAAAAACTGTACACCCTTCCGTTGGCCACCGTCGTCTACCCCGGCCACGGTCCGTCCACCTTCATCGGCGAGGAAAAACGCTCCAACCCGTTCACCGTTTCGACGTCCTACGGCTGACCCGCGGCGGTGACGAACCGTTCGTGCGAGCCTATTTACCGGCTGCTTATGCCGCCCGGACTGCTGGAAGACGTGCGCCGCCACGCGATGGCCGGCGCGCCGCTGGAAACCTGCGGCCTGCTGGCCGGCGTAGTGTCTGACGGAACGGCCGTCGCCCGCCGTTTTTTTCCGGTCGAGAACGAGGCGGCCAGTCCGACGGAATATGCCGCCGGCGCGGCGCTCGTCGGTCCATTCCGATCGATGGGGGCCGACGGCTTGACGCTCGTCGCCCTCTACCATTCGCATCCGTCGGCACCGCCCCGCCCCAGCCGCCGCGACGTTGAGGGCAACTTCTACGGCGCCATTCCGCACCTCATCGTGTCGCTCGTCGGAACCGTCGCCAGCGTCGGGGTTTGGCGGCTCGACCCCGACGGCGCCGTCCCACTGCTCTGGCTCTGTGTCGACCGTCGTTGACACTGGATCGCAGCCGATCCACCGACACGGCGTCTCTCTACAGAAACCCATTTTCAATTGAGGTTTACGGCGAATTCAGCCTTTACCTGTGCTTCGTCGCGACTATTCTAACCGACGTAAGGTGCGTCGTCGGCGCTTGTCGACCAACGTTCTTACTTGAGAAGATTCCAAAGAAACAAATCCGCCGAAACGCCGTCATCGCGGTGTTGAACCACTCGGCGACCCCTGACGCAAGGAACGAATCATGGACAAGATGATCGACAAGCTGAATGAAATCCTCCGCTGGGAATACACCGGCGTGACCCAGTACACGCAGCTCAGCTTTCTGCTGACCGGGCCGTACCGTGAAGTGTTCGCCGGCAAGTTCGCCGGCAGCGCCACCGAGTCGCTGGGTCACGCCCGGCTGATCGGCGAAAAGATCGTGGCGATGGGCGGCGTGCCGACCGTCGAACGCAGCGAAGTCCGGCAGAGCACCGACCTGCACGAAATGCTGAAGATCAGCCTCGATTTCGAGTCGACGGCCGTGCGTCTGTACGCCGCCGCCTTGGAAATCTGCGACGACCGCGCCTTGACGGTCCTCTTGGAAGACGTGCTGCTCGACGAGCAGAAGGGCGTCGACGAACTGACGCTGATCCTGCGCGGCTATGAAGCTTCCGTCGCCGCCGCCCCGGCCCCGTCGCCGGCCAAGAAGATCGGCTGACCACAGCCCTCGGCCTGCCACCGATCCACCGACCGGCGGACTCTCTCACGAGTCCGCCGATTTCGTTTCTTGAGACTGCAAACCTTGTGGTGCGGCCGTCCCGCCCAATGGTGCTTACTTTACATTCTTCGGTGGGCCGCGTCGGTTCGGCATGGTTTTTTGCGCCGTTGAAGGGGACTTCATTTGGGAGTCTTCGCATCATGGCGCGATCGGAACCGAATTCCCCGGAGGCCGCCGAGCTTTCTTCGGCCCTTGGGTTGTTTCACCAGCTTCTCGACCCCCGGCTGCTGCAACA
>JBOFFD010000772.1:0-3802 GCA_051648425.1 Planctomycetia bacterium | reverse complement strand
CCGCCGCCGGAGGCTTCGACTACGCCGACGCCTTCATAGCCGGCGACGGCGGGCAGCGGCGGCCGCTCGAAGTAGACGCCGCGGACGGTCATCATGTCGGACGGATTGATCGGGCTGGCGATCATGCGGACGAGGACTTCGCCGGGACCGGGCGTCGGCTTGTCGGCGTCGCGGACCTGTAAAACTTCCGACGGTTCGCCGAAGCGGTCGTAAAAACTCGACTTCATGCGTCAGGCCGCTTCTCGCAGCGGGAAGGGGGCGGAACCTTCTCCTAGGGCCGCGGTCGCGGTGCCGCAGTTGACGAGGAACGGCGCCCAGTTGCCGCCGCGGTGCTGTTCGACGACGCCCATGCCGGCCTCGGCCATCATGGTGCGGAACTCGGCGGCCGATCGGTGGCGCACCATTCCTTCAATGGTCGTGACGACGCCGTCGAAGACGAACCGGCCCCACAACGGGTCGCGGTCGCCGTCGATGACGACGGCCTTGCCGCCGCGCCGCAGCACGCGGTTCATTTCGGCGAGCACCTTCTGTTGCTGCGGGTAATGGTGGAAGCTGTGGATGCAGGCGACGACGTCGAATTCGCCGCCGTTGAACGGGAGGTGTTCGGCGTCGCCGTGGACGAGCGTCAGCCGGTCGGCGACGTTCGGGCAGTTCAGGGCCGCCTTCTCCAACATTTTTTCGCTGATGTCGAGGCCGACCACTTCGACGTCGAAGAACTCATTCAGCAGCCGACGGGCGAACAGGCCGGTGCCGCAGCCGAGGTCCAGCACCTTCGCCCCCGGCGGCAGGTCGACGACCTCCAACAGCCGGTCGTGGCTGGGCTTGAAAAACCATTGCTGGAGAATGCTGCGGTCGTAACTGCCGCTCCAAGCGTCGAACTCGTTTTTCGCGTTGGTCTTCCAACACCGCATACGAGGCTCCATCCGAAACGGCGGCTCTACTTCGACAAGAAAAAGACACTGGCAATATGTCACAGATTTCCGCTCGTTCCGCAAGACGACTTTTCGGCGGACGCGAGGAAATCGCGAGAATTCGACGATCTTCTACGAGGGCGATGAATCAGGCCGGTCGTTCGACGGCCAAGGTGACGGTCGGGCCGTGCGGATGTGAATTGTCCCGCGCGACGACTGTCTGTTCGGTCCAACCGACATCGGCAAGCATACGTTGCAATTCGGGAAGCGTCGGCCAAAACGACGTGGGGCTGAGGCCGCTGAGTGGCTCGGCGACGCCGAACTCGCGGTAGCGGCAGCCGCGGTAGCCGGCCTGCTCGGCGTCGGCCTTCGCCGGCGGACAGACGTGCGTCCAAAGATAGTGACGGTCGGCGACGGCGGCCAACCGCTTCAGGAAGAGGTGCGGGTCGGGAAGGTGGTACAGCAGGCCGACGTCGAAGACGGCGTCGAACCGGCCAAGCGGCGCGAAGTCGTACTTTTCCAAGTCGGCTTGGTGGAAAGTGAGGTTCGTCGCGTTGACGACCTCGGCCGCGAAGCGCGCGCGCGCCAGATTTTCGGCCCGGCCTTCCAAGGCGACCACCGCGTCGACACCTTGCATCCCGGCCAGCGCCAACGAATGGCCGCCTTCCAGGCAGCCCAACTCCAGAACGCGCCGGGCGGTCGGGAAGCGGTCGCGGAACTCGCGGAGGCGGGCGTCGCCGGCGGCGTGATACCACCCGCCGAACGGCAGGCCATCGATCACGAAGCGCGTGACCCACGGTCCCCGGGCGGCGAACTCGCGCCGCAGTCGGCGGGCCGAGCGGCCGGCGACCGTCGGTCCGCCCGCCGCCCAGCTCCATAGCGATTTCAGCAAGATCAAAGTTCTTTGATGAAGACGTTGCGGAAGTACACTTTCGTGTTGTGTTCCTGTAGGCCGATGGATCCGGTCTTCGGCAGCGGTTCGCCGGCCTTGAAATAGTTTTCGAGCGGAACCTTGTCGACCACCAGCTTGCCGTTGAGATGGACGGTCACTTCTTCGCCGACCATCTTAATGACGAATTTGTTCCACGCGCCGATCGGCGCGTCGGCTAAGACGAGCGGATTGTTGCCGCCCTTCTTATTGTTATAGAGACCGCCCGATCCGATGTTGTTCAGCG
The DNA here is from genome assembly GCA_051648425.1 of Planctomycetia bacterium. Lineage (GTDB taxonomy): Bacteria > Planctomycetota > Planctomycetia > Kolteriales > Kolteriaceae > JBOFFD01. The sequence continues at coordinate 1,716 of JBOFFD010000772.1, read as the reverse complement.
CCGGGTCCCAAATCTGAACCTGCGGATTGCCGCGGAGATAGAGGCCGCTGTCGCTCTTGGCGTCGACTTTCCATTCGACCAACAGCTCGAAGTCGCCGTAGTTCTTTTCGGTTTCCAGCAGGTTGTAGCCCTTGCCGTCGAAGACCAGCACGCCGTCCGAAACGGACCAGTCGGCTTTCGACTTTTCATGCACCTTCCAGCCGGTCGTGTCTTTGCCGTTGAACAGCGCGGTGAATCCTTCCGGCGCGACGTTAAGTTCTTCGGCGAAGGCGGGAAGTGAAAAAGCGAAGGCGGCGACGGCTGCGACAATTGAAGTTCGCATGGCAGGTTCCTTGTTCCACGGCGAAGGCGCGGGCGGTTGCCCGGTCGCCGTCGTTGTAGAACGACGCCCCTGACAAGGAAACGATTCGCCGACGTCCGTCCCGAAACGCTTAGGCGGCGTCCCAGACTTCCTCGGCGGCGTAGGCGTTTTCGCAGAAGCGGAGCGCTTGGACGCCGTCGGCGGTGACGGCGTAGACGCCCGCGACCTTGCCGACCACTGCGAAGGCGGCGGCGTGGACGCGGACGTCGAGCCAGCCGTTGGCGATCAGAACGCCGTGCAGCCGATGCCAGTCGGCGTCGGTCGCGCCGCCTTCGGGATCGACCCGGTCGTACCAGCCGGCCTTCGGCTCGGCGGTCCGCCGGCGGCGGTACTCGGCCAGCAACGACCGCAGCGCGGGGTCGTCCCGCAATAGCTCGACTTCTTCGACCATGTCATCCCCGGTGTGGCGAGTCACCCAAGGGATCGGACCGACGGACGGAAGGCTTTCGGTGCGAACGAACGGTCGGCGGCGGAAAGCGAAACCGGTCGGCGGCGCAGCCGGCGCGACTCGCCTTTTCGAGACGCGCGGCAGATTCCACCCTCAGTATTTCAAGGCCGGGCGGCGGCAGCTCAGAAAATCGATCCGATGGGCGGTGGAGCCGTTCAGCGCCAAGTCCGCCAGGATTTCGCCCAAAACGGTGGCGAACTTGTAGCCGTGCCCCGACAAACCGGCGGCGAACGACACCTGCGGATGCAACGGATGGTGATCGACCACGAAGTGACGGTCCGGCGTCACCGTGTAAAGGCAGACGGCGTGGTCGGTGCGACGGCCGCCCAACTGCGGCAGGCATTCGGCGTGGAAGGCGCGCAGACGCTGTTCTTCGTCGGCGTCGATCGCGCGGTCGACGGTAAGCGGGCCGTCGACCGTTCGGCCGCCGGTGTGTTCCGCGGTTTTGACGCCGCGGGCGTCGAGCTGGGGAAATCCGTAGAAGCCGCCGGCCGGCAGGTCGAAGTAGAAACCGGGGGCGTCGGGCCGCGAGTAGGCGTCGCCATCGGCTTCATGCCAGAAAAGCGACTTCCGCAGCACGACCAACGGCAGGGCAAGCTCGGCGAGCAATCGCGACGCCCAGGCTCCCGCGGCGACCACCAGTCGACCGGCGGTGTAGGTCGCGCGGTCGGTCGCCACTTCAACGCCGCCCTCGATCACCCGCCAGGAAAGCGCTTGTTCGTCGGTATGGAGTTCGGCGCCGTGACGTTCGGCTTCGGCGAGGCAGGCGCCCACCGCGTCTTCCACCATCAGGTAGCCGGCGTTCGACTCGAAAACGGCGGTCATGCCGTCGGGGACGCGGAAGCCGGGAAACCGCCGTTGGACTTCGTCGGTCGACAGGTTTTCCAGGGCGAGGCCGTGGCGTCGG
>JBOFFD010000771.1:0-2042 GCA_051648425.1 Planctomycetia bacterium | reverse complement strand
TCGTCGAGCGGCGAGGAAACGCTCGGCGTATCGCGATCTTCCAGTTTTTCGAGATTCAACCAGGTCGACCGTAACATTCCCACATCCTTGGTGTGTTGTCCGAGCGGATCATCCGTGACGCCCGGAACTGGACGGCGGTCCTCAAGGGGTCGCGGTTTCGGCCAGCGTCGGCCGCGCCGCGATGCGTTTTTGTTCGTTCGGTTTGCGAGAAAGCTCGCCCGCCGTTTGCGACGGCGGGTCCGCCGTCGGTCGAATCAGACGGCGGAACTGCGGCCGATCCCGCAACGGGTCCAGCGTCCGGTCGTCAAGCAACGACGCCGCCGGCACACCCGCGTCGACCGCCGCCGCCAGCAGCTCGCACGCCCGGTCGGCGTCGCCGGGGTCGTACCGGCTGGTCAGCGTCAACACGCCAGCCAGTTGGCATAGTAAAACCGGTTCCGGCCGACGCGCCAAGCAACGTTGCACCTGCTCGAACGCTTCGTCCCGCCGGTCCGCCCGCGCCAAGACCAAGGCGTACGCCGCCCGCGCGGCCAGATGGTCGGGATGGCCGTCGACGTACTGGGCCAGCGTCCGCACCGCTTCCGGAAGGCGGTTCAACCGCTCGGCCAAAACGTGCGCCTTGTTCTGCAGCGCCGCCCGCGAGCGCGGGTTCAGAGCCAGCGCCTGCTCGAAATCGGCCAGGGCCGCTTCGGGGTGGTCGTCCAATCGCGCCAATCCGCGGGCCAACCACGTCGCCTCGTCGACCGCCGGCAACTCCAACGACCGCCGCAAATCCGCGACCGATTCCTCCATCCGTCCCGCCTGCCGTCGCACCCGCGACCGTTGCGCGTACACGCAGGCCGCCGGCGCGCCGCACCCCAACGCTTCATCCAACCAGCGTTCGGCGCCTTCCCAGTCGCTCTCCCGCTGCCGCGCCGCCGCCAACAGCAGCCGCGGCTCGAACCAACCGGGATCGCGGTCCGCCGCCCGCCGCAAGTCGCGTTCCGCCTGTTCGTTTCGGAGCAGCCGCAGGTAGGTCATCCCCCGCAGGTGGTAGCCCCACGGGTACTCCGGTTCCAGGGCGATCGCGGCGTCGAAGCTGGCGACGGCTTCCCGGTCGCGGCCCAAGCTGGACCGGCAGCCGCCGAGCGCGATCCACCCCCAGTACGTCTGCGGCGCTTCGTCGACGAGTTTCACCAGCAACGTCTCGGCCTTCCGCAGGGCGTCCGTCGGCGAAAGCCGGCCGTCGGTCATCAGTTGCGTGGCGGTGAAGTACCAGTCGACTTCCGGGTGCGGCTCTTGAGAATCCGCCCGCTTCCGCCATTCGTTCGCCTGCGCCTCCCGGCCGTCGGCCGCCAACAACTGGGCGCGTTGCAGGCAGAACGTTAGCGGGGCGCAGCCGTCGCCGAAGGCGTCGATCGCCCGTTGGTTCCACTCCAACAATCGTTTCGCGTCGAGCTTTGTCGGGCCGAGCGGTTTGCCGCGGCGCTGCAGCTCCGCACGCACCAAAAGGTAGTACAGCTCGCCGCATTCGTCGCGCAGTTTCTGAGCGTCGACCAAATTTCCATTGAAGACGGCGTCGGCCGCCCGCTTCATGGGACGGGATTCCAAAACTTCGATCCGAGACCGGCAGATCGCCAAGCCGGCGTCAAGTTGCTCCGTCGTCGGGTGCGGCAGGTTCAGCAGATACCGCGCCTTCTGCAAGTCCGCATGGACGAGCCGGACGTCTTCCTGGAACTGCAGCCGACGAAGTTGATCGAAACCCTGCCAGGCGCCGGCGGCGATGACGGCCACGAACAGAACCGACGCCATCGCCACGGTGCCGGCCGACGCTTGCCGCGGGTTCCGTCGCGCCCACTTGCGGGCGCGCTCGGCCACCGACGGTTCCGGCGCGTATCTCAATGGCCGATGTTCGAACTGCCGGCGTAGATCCTCGGCCAGCTCGCCCGCCGTTTGATACCGCCTTGCGGGATCCGGCTGTAGGCATTTGCGGACGATCGCTTCGACGGCGGGCGAGGCGGCCGGCTGCAACGTCCGCACCCGCGGCGGTTCCTGTTGCCGAT
>JBOFFD010000770.1:0-2898 GCA_051648425.1 Planctomycetia bacterium | reverse complement strand
GCCGTCGGCCTCGGGCGGGTGGGCGGCCGGCGGCGCGACTTCCGGCGGCGCGATGACGGGCGGTTGCGCGGCGACGGGCGCGGCCAACGCGACGGCGCCGACGACCGCTCCTTGCAGCAGGTCGCGGCGGTCGAGTCGTTTCGGATCGGACATCGGCCTTGCTCCGCGTCGGCGTCGCGAGGCGCTTCGAGGGTGCTGCAACCCCAATCGAAACGGCCGCCTTCGTCGACGTGGAGAATCTTACGTAAACATGAACGCTGCGTCCGGCATCCCTCGGCGGTCGTCGCTGAACGTCACGGCGCGGCGGGCGAAAAGAAGGATCACAACCGCGACGTGGCCGGCCGGTCGAAATCGATGCTTGCGATCGAGTTCTTTTTTTCGTCCGGGGTAATGAGAAGCAGCATAGTGAGTTGACTCAGAACTTCTTCCGGAAGCACTTCCAGATGGTTCCATACATCGTCGTGGCGGGTCTTTCGATCAACGCCTTTGAAATCAGGATCGATGATTCGCACGCGCATCGTCACGTTGTTGCGACGGTTCGCGTCGATTTCCGCGTTCGGGTGCAGCGATTCGTACTTCGCCAGCGCGTTCAGAATTTCTTCCATTTCGGCGTCGGAGGTTTCTCGTCGACGGATAACCACAATTCACATCCTTTCATCCGCCCAGTTGATGATCGTTTCAACTTCCGTCAAGAACGTTTTGGCTTCGTCAAGCCGGCAGAAATCCGGGACGTAGCGAAGATCGACCGACCAGGCGCCCACCAACGCGAAGCTTTTCGCTATGTTTCGTGGCAGCGGTATGCCGCCGCTTTGAGTATACTTCTTCCGAAGCCAATCATATTCGCGCGCCTTGGAACCGCGAAATTGTTCCAACATGGCGAGCCGTTTTTCCCTCGCCAACCTCGACAGGATCAACGCTTTCAGCATGCACTCCACCGAGTAGCCGGACAGGTAGACGGCCACCGTCGTTCGCTCGGCCTCCAAAAGGAAACCGGCGTCGTCGAACCGCTGCTTGGCGGCCCGGTAGAACGGCCGCGCTTCGGCGGACCGCGGTATTCCCATTCCACGCGTTCCTACAAAAACACCACCCGCAGCATTTCCTCGACCGAGGTGGCGCCGGCCAGCACTTTGGCGGCGGCGGCGGCGGCCAGGGTGGTCATACCGGCGGCGACGGCTTGGGCGTGCAGTTCGTCCTTGGGCGCCTGGCGGGCGACCAGTTCGCGCAGCCGGTCGTCGATTTCCATCACCTCGTAAACGCCGGTTCGGCCGTGGTAGCCGCTGGCCAGGTCGCCGAGGGTGCGTTTGGGGCGGCGAAGCCGAAGGTCGGGCAGGGCGTCGGGGGCCAGCTTCAACAGGCGGCGGGTTTCGTCGTCGGGGGTGTACTCTTCAGCGGTTGCGGGATTCAGGCGGCGCACCAGTCGCTGCGCCGCCACCCCCAAGAGACTGGCGGAAAGGAGGTACGGCGGGATGCCGAAGTTGTACAGGTTGCCGACGGCGCTGGGGGCGTCGTTGGCGTGCATGGAGGTCAGCACTAAGACGCCGGTGAGCGACGCCCGCACCGCGATGCGGGCGGTTTCGTCGTCGCGGACCTCGCCGATCATCAGCACGTCGGGGTCTTGCCGCAGCAGGGCGCGCAGCGCCTTGGGGAAGGTCCAGTCGAGCCGGGGGTCGACCTGCAACTGGTTGACGCCGGCAAGCGGATGTTCGACCGGGTCTTCCACGGTCATGAGGTTGCGGTGAGGCGAGTGCAACCGTTGCAGGCAGGAATAGAGGGTGGTGGTCTTGCCGCTGCCGACGGGGCCGGTGACGATCCAGATGCCGTAGGGCCGGCGCAGCAGCCGTTCCATCATTGCCACCTGGGGCGGGTCCATGCCCAGGCCGTCGAGGCCGAGCTGGAAGGCGTCGTGGTCCAAGAGGCGGGCGACCAGCCGTTCGCCGTGACGGGTGGGAACGGTGGCAATGCGGACGCTGCGGTCGGCGGGCGCGCCGTTGAGGGTGGTGTGATAGACGAAGTTGCCGTCTTGGGCGTCGCGGCGTTCGATGATGTCGAGCTGAGCCAGGATTTTGATGCGGGAGAAGAGGGGGGCGGTCAAGCGGGCGGGCACGGTGCGGGCGTCGCGTAGTTGGCCGTCGACGCGGAAGCGGACGCGGATCGAGCCGTCGGGTTGCGGGTCGAAGTGGACGTCGGTGGCGCGGGCGGCGACGGCGGCGTGCAGCACCGCGTCGACGATCTCCGACGGCTTTTCGTCTTCGTCGGCCGCTGGCGGTGTGACGACGGTCGCCGGCGTTGGGTCGGGCCGCGGTGGATCGACCGACGGTGGGCTTGGAGCGGCGTCGGCAGCCGTCGGGGTGGGGGTCGGCGGCGGATGCAGGGCTTGCAGCGCCAGGTCGGCGACGGCGTCGGGCGAAGCCAGGTTCAGCCCGACGACGATCTCGACGAACGGCAGACCGGTGGCGCGGTGTTGAGCGCGGACCAGCGACAGTTCGCCGGGGGAAAGGAAGCCGCGTTCGACGAGAAGTTCGGCGAGGCGGTCTTCATCGACGGCGCCGGCGGGGAAGGAGGCCGGGCGCGACGGACGACCTGGACGCATCGTCGCCTCCGTGGCCGTGAACCTCGACCGACGGCGGTCCGGTCCGGATACGAGTCGGACTCAGGAAGGGACGACGATCTGCGTCACCGTGACTTCGGTGTAGGATTGCCGATGGCCCTTGTGCTTGCGGAAGTTCTTGCGCCGGCGGTACTGGCGAATGTGGATCTTCTGGCCACGCACCGTGCCGACGACCTCGGCGACGACCTTCGCGCCTTCGAGAAGCGGCTGGCCGACCTTCGGACCGTCGGCGAGGCCGCCGATCATGAGCACCTGGTCGAACTCAATGGTCGAGCCGGGCGGGAACGACG
>JBOFFD010000769.1:0-5150 GCA_051648425.1 Planctomycetia bacterium | reverse complement strand
GTAACCCTTCAGCCCGTTGAACACGCACTTGCGCTTTCGGCGTGATCTCGTATCACTCCGACATGACGACGACGCCGTTTCCGACGACTTCCGCTCCCGTGCTTGACGCCGGGTTCCTCGCCGCCTTTCGGTCGGGCACGCTGACTGAACAGCAGGCCGACGAGTTCGCCCGGCGCGATCCGCTCGAACTGCGCTTCCTGCTCATGCAACTCAGCCTGCTCGTCGCCGCGGCGGCGGCTCCGGCCGCGGCGCATACGCCGTCGGGGTCGATCCCGCCGTACGCCAAACCCGACGCCGATCGACGCAAGAACAGGAAGAAACGCGGCGCCAAGCCCGGTCACGACGGCGCGTCTCGCCCGATTCCCACCCAGGTCGATCATCGGGTCGACCACCGGCTGCCGGTCTGCCCCGGCTGCCGGGGTCGACTGACGCGGACCGGGCGGACCCGCGTCCGGTACGTCGAGGACGTCCCGGCCGATCTGACGTCCGAAGTCACCGAACACACGATCCATCGCGACTGGTGTCCGACCTGTAAGAAACAGGTCGAACCGGTCGTCCCCGACGCCCTGCCCGGCTGCTCGCTGGGGCATCGCACCGCCGCGCTGTCGGCTTGGCTTCATTACGGGTTGGGAACGACGACCAGTCACATCGCCGAGGTGTTCAACGGCCATCTGAAACTGAAAGTCAGCGAGGGCGGATTCACCGAAATCTGGCATCGGCTGGCCGGCGTCTTGAAACCGTGGCACGAACGGATTCACGAGGAATGTCTGAAAGCCGCCGTCTTACACGCCGACGAGACGGGATGGCGGAACGACGGCCGGTTGTGTTGGCTGTGGTGCTTCGCCGGCGGCGACGCGACCTACTATCTGATCCACCCCAAGCGGGGCCACGAGGCGCTGCGGGTCTTCTTCACCGAAGCGTTCGCCGGCGTCTTAGTCACCGATTTCTGGAGGGCGTACGACGTCGTGACCGAACGGCGGCAGAAGTGCTGGCCGCATCTGTTGCGGGAACTGTCGGCCGTCGACGACGGGCGGGAGAACGACGGCGACTGGCCGGACTTCTCGAAAAAGCTCTGGCGGCTGTACGGCGACGCCGTCCGGCTGGAGGCCGGGATCGAGGCGATGGAGCAGCAGCGTTACGAAAGCCGGCTGACCCGGCTGCAAATTCGAATCATCGAGCTGGCGGCGGCGCCGTGGACGAACCCGCACGCCCGTCGGCTGGCGAAACGGCTGTCGGAATACGGCGAGGATCTGTTACGGTTCTTAGAGTTCGAGGGGGTGCCGAGCAGCAACAACAAAGCGGAGCGGGAAATCCGCCCGGCGGTGTTGAGGCGCAAGGCCAGCTACGGCAGCGCGAGCGACAAGGGGGCCGAAACCCGCAGCGTCTTAATGTCGATCTACCGCACGCTGAAACAACGCGGCCTCGACCCGCTCGAGGAAACCGAAACCGCCCTGCGCCAGTACATGACGACGGGCCGACTCCCCCCGCTCCCGACGAAAGTCCGTTCAACGGACTGAGGGGTTACTGTAATTCTAATCGGCACCGCCGTACGACTGACTACGCCGGCAGGGGCGGCCGCAAAGCTGCCGTGAGCCGCAATCTATGATTTTTATATTACAGATTCCGGCGAATACATGCTTCTTTCCTGTGCAATCCAAAACCCTGTCGGTGTTTGCAGCAAGATGGGAGGCGATTAAAAGCTGGTCGCCAATCAGTACAAATAACAAATTGAGCGATTCTGAGCTCGCCATGTTTTCCGCAAAATATCTCAAGGGTCTCGGCAAATCCATTGAGGGCAGGTTGCATACGAAGTTCTGCAGGACTTGTGCATCGGGCTGCCGAAGGTCAACTTGTCGCTGCTGCAAATCCCATAACAGAAACACACTTTTGATCCGATCTTTCTCGCCAAGTAAGTTGCGCATAACGACGAATTTAAATCCGTCTCGCAAGATGCGATCCTTAGATAGGACGATGGAGCAGAGATCCGTTTCAGGCATTTTGCGATTAGATCGTACTTATGAGATAGGTGGAACTGGCCCGGCACCGTCGCAGATGGGGAGCATGACCATGAATGAATTTTTGGAGCCAATCGATCAGGATGCGCATGCGCAGGTTGTCCTTGATACGTAACTCCAAGTCCAGTCGAACCATGGCCGCCAACCGTAATTCGCGAGCAGGTTCCGTCAGGAATTTTCTCGCAAAGCGATAAAAACTCGTCATTGTCTTTGATCTTATCAAAAAAACATGGTCAATGAGATTTAGCCCTTCCCCAAGAATTGGGCGAGGAGGATACCCGGCAGCAGACTCGATAAACTCAAAAATGCACTCTTTTTGGTTCACCGTATCACTATTGACATTGTCGGGTAGGATGCCGGGTTCCAATAACGAACTATCGTCGCCGGACGGAATCGTCAATTCCTTTTCGATTTTTCCGCTCGGATCGATAAATCGAGTTGGTTTTTGGTTAACATATTACGCCGGCATGGATGTAAGTAGGCTGTAGGTGCCAGCGGACACGGCGTGCGAGCCGTCGCGGTACTACTTACATCCATGCCGACGTAATAGGAATACAAATTTATACCTGACTCGACAGAATCTTCGGCTAGCCACCGTCCAACTGTTTCGACGTACCAACGAGCGCGGACGTAGACCAGTCCGCCGGAGCCGCCATAATAGCCCCATTCGCCGACGAACCGCACCGGATTCACCGTCGTTCCGGTCTGAGCGATCGGCACGCCGTAAGCGTCGAGGATGTAAGTGTCGGTTGCGGCGGCGGTACCGTTCGTCAGTATAGCCGTCGTGCCGATGGCGGTGAAGAGCGGCCAGCGGTGGTTGGCGGCGCGGCGGGTGCTGACGATCCGGCCGAAGGGGACCGGTTCCAGCGTCGCCGAGGCGGTGGTCGCGTTCGTCGCGGCGTCCTTTTCGACGAGCAGGCGCTGTTCGTCGTCCCAGACGAACCGCGTCGCCGTTGCGCCCTCGTCCGAGCGGCTGCGCAGGCCGTCGGGGTCGTAGGCGTAGGTGCTTCTCGTTCCGGTCGGCGGCGCGAGGGCCGTCATGCGGTTCTCGTAGTCCCAGGCGTAGGTGGTGCGGGCGCCGTTGGCGTTCTCCACCTGCTGGTTGCCGGTGGCGTAGAAGGCGAACGTCGTCCGAACTGCACCGTCGACCGACATCTTTGACTGGTTCGCGGCGTCGTAGGTGAAGGTCGTTCGTGCGCCGTCATGGATGCGCCGCAGCCGGTTGCCGACCGCGTCGTAGACGTGCGTCGTCGTGAAGGCGTTGGCGCCGGTGAGGGCCTCGCGGGTTAGGCGGTCGGTCGGGTCGTAGGTCCAAGTGGTGCGGGAGCCGTCGGCTTCGCCCGCCGCCGTGCGGTTGCCCGCCGGGTCGTAGCGGTAGGCGAACGCGGCCAACGTCGCCCCGTCGGAGCGGACGTGGGCGATGCGGCCGACCCGGTTGGCGGCGTCGTAGGCGAACGTCTCCCTCGATCCATCGGCGATATTGACGAGACGGTTGCCGGCGGCGTCGTAGACGTGCGTCGCGGCGAAGGCGCCGACGCCGCTGCGGACTTCCCGGACAAGACGCCGCGCCGCGTCGTAGCTCCAGGTCGTCCGCGAACCGTCGAGCTCGACCGCTCCGGTTCGGTCGCCGGATGGATCGAACGTGTAGTCGAAGGAGGAAATCGTCGTTCCGTCGCGATCCTGATGCACGATCCGCGACGTCCGGTTCGCCGCGTCGTAGGCCAACGAAGTCCGCACCCCGTTGGCGGGGATTTTGGCCGTCCGCCGGCCCGCGGCGTCGTAGAGGTAGGTCGTCCGATCGTTTTCCGGGCCGACGAGCAGTCGCAGCCGGCCGTTCGCGTCGTGGATCGTGGTCGTCCGGCTGCCGTCGGGATCGATCAGGACGCGGCGGCGCAAGGCGGTGTCGTAGGCGAACGTCATGCGAGAACCTTCGGGGTAGCGCCGGCCGACGAGCCGGCCGTCGCTATTGCACATGTAGGTCATCCGGTCGTCGCAGTTGTCGAGATCACCATCCATGACATGCTCCATCGAGCGGTCGGGGACTCACGGCGCAACCGGTCCGCAGTAATGTCAAGCGGGGCTTTGACGGAGTGCATTCGGCAACAAAGTCCGTCCTGACATCCGTCGGTTTAGTCAGGTGAGAACGTGAATTTTTTCGCCCAATTTTGAGAAGAGCGATTCAAGAGCGACTCAGAGGCTTTGTTAGTTCGGACAATATCCAATTGATCCAGAAACGGGACTGCAATTGCGGAATCCACAAACATCGCATTTAATGTTTGCTCGTCAACCGTCAAATGCCGAAGAGCGGCATGAAAATCACCGACGACAACAAGAGGACATCCTCGATTCCCCACCCATCCCAGACGCCTCAACAGCGGTAGGTCGCGGACATTAAACCAATCGGGTTGAACGAATTCGGAGTCAACAACCCAGACTTCCTCCACGGAACGCGATAAGTGAAGAAGCGAAAAAACATTGCAATGAACCGAACATCGAGAGATGAAAAACGATTTCAGTTCGGACCTCCGAAGATCTCTTAATTCATTCTCGGCCAGACTGCTCCGAATTATGCATCCGGAGAGGAAAAGGTGTTTTACACCTAGCTGGCGGACATCTTCCAGGTCGACGGTCGTAGGGCCCAGTGAGAGAACGCGAAGGTTTGGAATCGACTTGAAAAACGAGACGCGTACTTCTTCAAATCTAGAGTTAGAAATCGACAATTCTTCGAGTTTCGTGCAATTTGACAATGCCGTTGCTAGCTTATCGGTCGATCCGGAGCCGCCGATGTGCAATTCCTCCAACTCAGCCAGATTCCCAAGCGCGCGGCAGAGATCATCGTCTATCTCAGCGTCTCTCAATTCCAGTTTTTGAATGCTTGGTAGGCACTTTGTTATCACTGCGAGATCAAGGCCACTTAAGTGGCTCGATCGAAAATCGATCCACGTAGGCCGAGAAAAGTCGCTCACAAAATCGCAGACTGAGGTTCTGTATAAGAAGTTATTACGTCGGCAAATAACTTCATCAGAAAGATGCCATCAGCCTGTCAGCGGTGTCATGTGTACTGCACCTCCGGATGGTCGAAGTACGCGGCGACCTTCGCCGGAAGCCCGCGGAGGGCTTCCATGAATTCCTCCA
>JBOFFD010000768.1:0-5570 GCA_051648425.1 Planctomycetia bacterium | reverse complement strand
GGCCACGCCTTACTATCGCCCCTTGCGTCCCAACGGTTCTCGGAGTCCGTTGGCGCAACAACCTGTCTGTTCCTCAGTAACAAAGAAGGAACCGATGGCGGGCTTGAACCATTCTGGTTGCGGCCGGGCCTTTTCCCCGTTTGCCGGAAACTCCCGAACTGCCGGGATTCGGTGCATCTCCTCGCTACCCGCAGGCGCGGCTTATTAACTCATCCGCCTAAATTGCCTATCAGTGTCTCAACCTACCATATTGACTCATTGCGAAGCCCCGCTTTTACCGATTCTCCCGTTAGCCCCGCGGCGTCGACCAAGTGCGACGCAAGGAGTGCTTGGCGGCCGAGACGGCCGACGCGGTTCGAGTCGGCCGCCGTCTTCAAGAGACGGCGGTGGTTCTAGCCTCGTCGATCGGCACGGAGGCCCGTACGGATCGGTTTCATTGCGACGTTGGAGGGATGTCGCGAAGGAAGCCGATCGGTTAGCGCCGCGGCAGGCGAGTTCGCAAGCGGTCCTGATCTCGGGCCGCGAAGGTCGTCGCGTGGAACAAACGCGAAGGTCGTCGCGACTGGGAAATGCGCTGTCAACCCTTTATCAAGCCGACGCCTTTGCCAAGGATCGGAACTGGAGTGCCAACCATGAGGAAGGTGTTCACCACCGGGCAAGTCGCCAAAATCTGCAAGGTCGCCCCTCGGACCGTTAGCAAGTGGTTCGATTCCGGCCGCCTGGGCGGGTATCGGATCCCCGGTTCGCAAGACCGGCGGATCCCCCGCGAACAACTGATTCGATTCCTGAAAGAGCACCAGATGCCGCTGGGCGATCTGGAAGAGGAGGCCTACCAGAAGGTGCTGGTCATCGGCACCGATCGTCAACTGATCGAGCGCTTCAAGCTGCTGCTTCCCGAGAAGGACGATTTCAAGCTCGAAATCGCCCACAGCGGCTTTGAAGCCGGCATCCAGGCTGAAGCGTTCCACCCGGACGCCATCATCCTGGACCTCGGCATGGGTCGCAGCGAAGGGGTGCAGATCGCCGCCAACCTGAAAAGGAACCCGGCGTACGAATCGTGCATCATCCTTGCTTTGGCCAGCGAAGACGAAGAAGAACCCGATTCGCTGCTCTCGAACGGGTTCAACGAAGTCTTCAAGAAGCCGTTCGACCCCGCCCTCTTGGCGGAACGGCTTCGCACGCTGATTCGGCAGCGGAAGGATTTGCGCTGATCGACCGTCGGGCCGCACTGGCGGCCGCGACGCGGATCGGGCGATCTCGGCATGGACGCCGACCGTAACCCGCGCTCCGTTTCGCGTCCGCCCGTTCGCGCCCGGCGGGTCGGTGGCGCTTTCGACGTCGGGTTGAACCCCGCGCGTCGACGGCGCCGGCCGATGTCCCGTTTGCGAACTCGGCTTCCCCGTCCCTCGACCGGCGCCCGCACCCGCAGGCGTCGGCGGCGGGCGGGGATGCCGTTCGTTTCACGGCGACAGTCGATCGATGCTCCAACCGCCGTCGTCCCGCCGCGCGTACCGCAAGCGGTCGTGCAGCCGGCTTGGCCGGCCCTGCCAGAACTCCAGTTCCGTCGGCGCCAATCGATACCCGCCCCAGAACGGCGGCAACGGCACCACGCCGCCCGCGTACCGTTCCTTGGCCGCCGCCCAACACGCTTCCAGTTCCGCGCGACCCGTCAAAGGGCGGCTCTGCCGCGACGCCCACGCCCCCAGTTGGCTGTCAAGCGGTCGCTGGTGGAAGTACTCGTCCGACTCGGCTTCGCTCGTCTTCTCGACGGCTCCGACGATACGAATCTGCCGTTCCAAACTCGGCCAAAAGAAGACCAGGGCCGCGTGCGGGTTCGCTTCCAGCTCGCCGCCTTTGCGGCTGTCGTAGTTGCTGAAGAAGACGAAGCCGCGCGGGTCGTAATGCTTCAGTAGAACGATGCGGGCCGACGGTTTACCGGCGGCGTCGGCGGTGGCCAGCGTCATCGCGTTCGGTTCGTCGACGCCGGCCGCCGCCGCCTCGCGAAACCAGCGGTCGAATTGACGAAACGGGTCGGCGTCGAGTTCCGCCTCCGTCAACCCGGATTGGGTGTATTCTTTGCGTAGGTCGGCAATCGTCATCGTGGCGGAAATCCCGGGGCCGTGGTACTCGTTTCATGGAGAGTGTAGGCGGCGCGCGGCCGGCGTTCGGCAGGTTGTCAACCGATCGTCGCCCTCTACCAACTTTGGTCCGCGGCTGCGTACTCGCAGCGATTCCGTGCAGGGAGCGTTCGATTGACAAGGGCGATGGACATGGATCATGAAGGAGTACTCCACCGCAGCGCCGACGGCCTGATCGGGGTTCCCTATCTTGCCGGTTACGAATGGCCGCTCGACGAGCAGTGCGGCGTGGAAATCGGCGACCACCCGACCACCGTCGTCCGCTGCCGGTGGAACCGCCCGGACCGCTTCTTTTTCATGCTCGCCAAGCAATACGCCGTGCGACCCGACGAAGTCGTCGACGCCGAGACGTTGGTTAAAACCGTCTACGCCGACGGCTACCGCCGTTCGTTTCCCAAGATTCAGTACGACCTCGTGCATACCGTGCCGAAGCAGGGGGTTGCCTGGGTCGAAGCCGCCATGCAGATGCAGCATCCGACCAAGGGACTCGTCGCCAAATTGGAACGGGTGCATTGCATCGGCGCCGACGTGTTGGTCGTCAGCATGGAAGGCCGCGTCCACGACGTGAGGGCGGCGTTCAACAACGGCCACCGCTGGATGGAGGAAACCCGCTTCGCCCGCCTTGGCTGGACCGGCCAGGGCGACGACCGCGAAACCGACGAGTTCCCGCCCGTAAAGACGCCGGCCTCGCCGGCCCCCGTCGCCTGACAAGGCGTCCTGAACCTGCTTCGTCAGCCGCCGATTTCCTCAGCGGCGCGTCCTCTCTTGGTCGTCCGTCGGCACGATTCAGCCGAGAAGTTCCGACAGCACCCGGCCGCCCTGGACCAACGGCGTCGATCGGCCGTCGGGCGTCGTGTACCATCGGTCGAGCGGCACGCCGACCCGGCTGTACAGCGTAGCGGCCAGGTCTTCGATCCGCACCGGTTCGGTCGCCGGCTGCCCGCCGTGGTCGTCGCTGCGGCCCAGCACCGTACCCATCGCCAAGCCGCCGCCGGCGACGACGAACGTGGTCGAACCGGCCCAATGGTCGCGGCCTGCCGAATCATTCACCCGCGGCGTGCGGCCGAAGCCGCCCATCCACAGCACCAGTGTGTTTTCCAGCATCCCTTGGTCGGCCAGGTCGGCCGTCAGCGCCGCGAACCCCTGGTCGAGCGCCGGCAGTTTGCGGTTCTTCAACGTCGCGAAGTTGTTGGCGTGGGTGTCCCAGCCGCCGTCGGTGACGGTGACGAACCGCACGCCCGACTGCACCAGCCGGCGGGCCAACAGGCACGACTGCCCGAACTTCGTACGGCCGTACGCCTCGCGCCGCTTCGGGTGTTCCAGCGACAGGTCGAACGCCTTCTTCGCTTCCGTGCTGCTCACCATCGACCTGGCATTCTCTTGGAAGGCGGCCGCCTTGGTTTCGACCTCGCGCCGCCAACCGCCGAGCTGTTCCAGCATCGTCGGACGCGGGCGGTATCGGTCGAACTGCTGCGTGCCGGCGACCGAGAAGTTCGGCGCGTTGGGGTCGCCCGCGATTTCCATCGGGCCGAAGGCGTCGCCGAGGAAGCCGGCGCTATGACCGTTGAACCGGCGGTCGACGTTCGCGCCCAGTTGCACGAACGGCGGCAGGCCGTTGCGGCCGCCGAGTTCCTTCGCGATGACCGAGCCGTAGGTCGGGTGGACGACGGCCGGTGTGGTGCGAACGCCCGACAGCATGGCGGCGTCGGCGACGCCGTGGATGGCGCTCGTGGTGTAGCCCGAACGGATCAGCGTCAGCTTGTCGAGGTTTTTGGCCAGTTGCGGCAGGTGCTCCGAAAGGGAGACGCCGGAAACCGCGGTCGAAATGACGCCGAATTCGCCGCGAATCTCGGTCGGCGCCTCCGGCTTCGGGTCGAACAGGTCGAGGTGGCTGGGACCGCCCTGCATCCAGAGCAGAATGACGCTGACGTCGCTCCGCGGCTTCGTGTCGCTCTCGGCCATCAACAGCCCCGGCAGCGACAGCCCTGCCAGCGCCGCCGTCGACCCGACCCGCAGCAGGTCGCGGCGGGTCATGCCTTGGCCGTCGCGGGATTCGCCTTGCACCAGATCCATCATGGTTCGTCGCTCCGGTTCGCGGGTGGGCGGAAAAGGTCGCGGGCCGACGAAAAAGTCGGCCGCCCGCCCGTGAATACTATCGATTTCCGCCGACCGTCCGTCAAGAGACGGGTCGCGGGAAGCCGAATCCCCACGGCAGACTTGGACGCCATCGGCACCGAAAAATCGCCGACGGATCGTATACCTTCAAGCATCGGTTCGACTTCTGTTGGATGCGGAGGACGGCGGGCGGTCGCGGGGCGGCGGGGTCATGTACACCGAGTTTTACATCGACGGTTACAACCTGTTGCTGCGGCACGGGCTGAAACGGCTGCCGGGCGGGCCGCGCGGCTTGGAGCGCGCCCGCGCCGCCATGCTGGCGTGGCTCGCCCGCCGCATGACGCCGCCGGTGCATGCCACCGTCGTCTTCGACTCGAACGTGCCGCAGTTGGGTCGCCGGCCGCGCGGCGAGTACCAGCAGGAGATGGCGCATGGGCTTCGGGTGCTGTACGCCACCGGCCACCCCACCGCCGACGCCCTCATTCTGGACCTAGTGCGCCGGCACGACGTCCCCGGTCGGCTGATCGTCGTCAGTAACGACCGCGACATCCAATACTCGGCCCGCAAGCTGCGGGCGAAGTCGATCGGCTGCGACGTCTTTCTCGACGAATACGCCGTCGGCCCGGGTCGCGCCGAAGCACGGAAGAGGGCAAAGCCGACGGTGAAGCCGCCGGCCGACGTGCCGATGGAGAAGCGGGACGGTCCGTCGCCGGCCGAGATCGAACTGTGGATGGCGGCGTTCCGCGGCCCGATCGACGACGACCCGCCGCCGGTGAAGCGGGCGCCGGTGAAGCCGCCGCCGCGACCGCCGTCGACGACGCCCCCGGCCGCGCCGCCGAAGAAGCCGAACCTGAAGCCGCCGGTGGAACCGCCGCCGAAGAGCCGGCCGGCGAAAAAGGCGTCGCTGCCGCCGCCCAAGCCGCCGGTCGAATCGTTCGACGGTCTGGAGCTGAACGAATTCATCGCGAAGATGACGGCCGACTGGCCCGACGACGATTGAACGCCGCTCCTCCCGCCGACTTGACGTTCGTCGATTGGGCGGCATGATGTCGGGAAGCGACCGGAACGGTCCGATCGCGGCAGTGGGTCTGTCTCAAGGAAGTCGATCATGGCGAAACGGAACTACACGCCGCATCAGGAAAAGATCATTCGGCGGTACTACGAAAACGCCGAGTCGCTGGGCTACCAGCAGTTGCAGGAACTGACGACGGAAATCTACCTGGCCGAGGGTAAGAAGGCCGACGCGCTGTGGAAGAAGGTGGAAGGCGCGCTTCAGAAGCTGGAACTTTCGCCGGAGCGCATCGCCCATCTGATGGA
>JBOFFD010000767.1:0-2208 GCA_051648425.1 Planctomycetia bacterium | reverse complement strand
TCGACCACTTCCGAGCCGCCACATTGCAGCTTGACGGCGTCGAGGTCGCCCGGCGCCAGGTCGGCCAGCAAGTTGGCGAGTTGCACCGCGACGGGGTTGGTGCCGTGCATCGGCGGGGAAAAGTGCAGCACGTCGAGCTGTTCGTGCATCGCCTCGATGACGCGGCGGTTGTTGTGACCGATCGACGCCGTGTAAATGCCGGAAAGCGCGTCGAGATACTTTTTGCCGTGGACGTCCCAGTAGTAGACGCCGTCGGCCTTCGCCATGAGGAACGGGTCGCGCGACCACTCGGCCATCTGGTCGCGCACGAAGATCTTACGCAGAAAGCGTTCTTCGCTGCACTGCGCCTCGGAAATCAATTCGATCGCGGTGGTTTCGTGCGACATTCAGACACCGTGGGTGGTAAACGGGGGGGGTCAACGGTCGACGGCGCGTCGGACGTGTCTTATGACGTCGGCCGGCTGCGCCTCCGTCAGAGCCCGAAGCGTCAGCGAAGGTCCGGACGGGGCGACGTACCGCCAAGAATCCGGATTCGTTGCAGTAGGGTGTGCCGTTCGGACCTTCGCCGACGCTTCGGGCTCTGAAGGACGATCGGTCCGCCAAGCGTCTTAGGTCGCGTCGCCGCGAACGTCTTAGAAGCGCGTGCCGAGCCGCAGGTAGAAGGTCGGGTCGATATCGCGGTTCGGCTGCACGTCGAACTCGAAGATGCGGTAGACGGCGGCGCCGGCTTCGACGAAGAAGCTGGCGCGGTCGTACGTCGCCACCTCGCTGCCGACGTACAGGCGAATGTCGCGGTAGCGCATGTCTTCGTTTTCGCCGTTGGTGCGGATGTTGTAGGTGTCGCCGCCGTATTCTCCGCCGACGTAGAACTCGACTTCCGAGTGGAAGAAGTAGGAGTAGCGCACCCGCGGAACGCCCACTTCCAGCTTTGTGCGTTCGGTGGGCAGCCAAACGACGCCGCCGATCGGCAGGGCGTTGCGGTAGAAGTTGTCGGTGTAGGCGACGCCGGCGGCGAGGAACAAAGTGGGTGACAACTTCCAGGTCGCCAGCACGCGGGCCGGGATTCGCACGCTGTCGCCGTCGACCGATTTGAAGTCGCTCCAGAAGCCCGGCGTGATCGCGGCCTGCAAACCGAACATTTCATTGATCTGAAAGTTCGCTTCCAAGTCGACGGCGGCCTTGTACAG
The DNA here is from genome assembly GCA_051648425.1 of Planctomycetia bacterium. Taxonomy (GTDB): domain Bacteria; phylum Planctomycetota; class Planctomycetia; order Kolteriales; family Kolteriaceae; genus JBOFFD01. The sequence continues at coordinate 1,021 of JBOFFD010000767.1, read as the reverse complement.
GGCGCCTGGCAGCATGGGCGACGGGCCGCCGGGACCGTCGAGGAACAGGGCGTCGAAGAACGGCCGAAAGACGAAGCCGCCCCGTTCGCCGATGGGCAGCTTGCCCTCGTAGCGCAGCCCCACTTCGTTCATTTGCACGTTGGTCGACGGCGATTCGACGCCCGCCCGCAGCAGGAAGATGTAATCGAGCGTCCAGGGGTGGGCGGGCTTGGTCGGATTGATCCCTTCGCCCAGTTCGGGCAGGGCGGCGCCGAACTCGCCGTCGGGCGGCGGCAGCCCCTCGCCGAAGAAATCGTCTTCCGGCCGGCCGACGGTGTACGGCTTCTTGGAACCGATCTGGGAACCGGTGGGCAGGCCGTCGAACGCGCCGGTCTTCACCACGGCTTCATCGGCGGGCCGCGCGTCGCGGTCGGGGCGGTACTGGGCGTCGGCGGGCGGCGGGAAGCGCGAATCGCGGCGGGCGGCCGACGGTTCGTCGTCGATCGGCGTCAACACTCGGGCGCGAACGACCGGTTCGTCGGCGCGGAGGTTGGAAGACCGTCGCGGCCGTTTGTCGGAGGGCGGCGGCACGTTGACCGAGTCCGGCGCCGATTCGATGCTCGGCTTCCCCAGCGCGGCGATGCGTCGCAGCGGGCCGCCGGACTGTGCGACGGCCGAGTCCGTTCCGACGAAGACGACGGCGGCGGCGCAGACGGCCGCAAGCAGCATCGGTCCTACGATCGGCCGGCGCGCGCCTTGTGGGCGGCGCGTTCCACCGCGGCGATGGTCTGACCCGTGCATCGCGCCGCCTTTCGTCTGGAATCCAAGAAATCGACCCACCCGATTCGTCGTATCTCCGGCGCGACGATTTCCGTCAAGCCCATTCCGCGGTCGCGCGGTCATGCGGTCGCGCGGTCTTGCGGTCTTGCGGTCGCGCCGGCTTCGATGACTGGAACCGATCAATCGACTTCGTCGGCGCGGCGGCCGCCGGGAGTGAGACGGTGCGAAACGGCGACGTTCAGTTCGTCGCGCACGACGTACA
>JBOFFD010000766.1:0-6137 GCA_051648425.1 Planctomycetia bacterium | reverse complement strand
GCCCGTGAAACGGGCCGCGACCGCGAACAGGCGGCGCGATCGAAGGGGAGTGCCTCCGTTCGCGCCGCCGAGAGGCTAGGTTATTCGGACTCGAAGAAGCCCACCTTGATCGGCGGCTGGTAGAACGGCGGGGCCGACGGGCTGGTGCCGATCATGAAGTTGATTTCCTTGGAAGCTTCCGGTCCGATCAGGCCGGTCGGAACGCGGTTGACCAGGCCGACCTGCCAGTTCATCGGCTCGAACGAGTAGCTGTTGGCGGCCGCCACGATCGCCACCGCCCGCTTGGCGTCAAGCTGCGGGTCGAAGCTGGTCTGCATCGACAGGAACGGAATCACGTACGGACGCTTGCGGGCGAGGTACTGAAGGCGGGCCAAGCCCGACGGATTCAGGATGGCTTCCTTCCCCTTCTCGTTTGAGAAGTGGAAGGTCCACAAGGTCAGTTCCAGTTGGTTGCCGCGGACGACCTGCTCGCCCAGCGGCGCGCGGACGCGGGCCATCGCTTCGCGGGAGTACTGCTCGGGCCAGCAGTGGTCGGGATGAAGCTGTTCCCAATCGTACTGGCTGAGGTCGTGCTTGAAGCGAGAGAACAGGCCGCCGCGGCAGGATCCGCAGCCCTGGTCGGCGCAAGACGAGCAACCCGTCGAGCAGCCCGACTTGACGCCGCCTTGGCAGGAAGAGCAGCTCGTCAGCCAACCGCCGGAGCGGGAGGCGGAGACGACCGCGCCTTCGCCGCCGCGGGCGGCCGCCGCCGCCAGGTGAATCGCCAAACCGGCGGCGACGACGCCGGCAAACCGGCCCGTCGTCCCGCGCGTGATCCATGCGTTCATCATTGGAATCCTTTCCACTTGCGCCACGGAAGAGTGAGACTGGGCCTCCCGAATCCGACGGTTCATCGGCAAAAGACCGAAGTCGGACGATCCATCGCCCCGGACTTCGGTCCGACCGCCGGTCGGAAAAGAGGAACCCTCGACTATAGTGTCGAAATTTGGGCAAGTATTACTTGAAGGCATCACCGATCTTGATGGCGGCGGGACCGACAAGAACGATAAAGACGGCGGGAAAGATAAACAGGACAAGAGGGAGAAGCAGCTTGACCGCGGTTTGGGCGGCCTTTTCTTCCGCAATCTGTCGCCGCCGAACCCGCATGGAATCGCTCTGCGTTCGCAGGGCCTGCGCGATCGAGGAACCGAATCGGTCGGCTTGAATCAAAATGGCGGCCAGCGCCTTCATGTCGTCGACGCCGGTACGGGCGCCGAGGTCGTGAAGAACTTCGCGGCGCGGCCGGCCCATCTGCAGCTGGAAATTGCAGATCGAAAACTCTTCGCTGATGACCGGGAACGTGCGGTTCATTTCCTCGGCGACCTTCCGCATGGCGGCGTCGAGACCGAGGCCGGCTTCGACGCAGACGGTCATCAAGTCGAGGGCGTCGGGCAGGCCGAGGAAAACCTGCTCTTGGCGCTTCTTCTTCATCTGACCGAGAACCATGCCGGGCACGTAGAACATGCCGCCGGTGAGGATGAAGCCGTATTGCAGGCGGTCGCGGGTCGACTCGAAATAGGGAATGACCAGGGCGAACGAGAGAAAGAGGCCGAACAACAGGAAGCCGAACTTGACGCCGAGGTAGACGGTCGGCGCCGACTCGCCGCGAAAACCGGCGTACATCAGTTCTTTCTTAAGCTCGTTGGCTTCCTTTTCGGAGGAAGGCTTCAGCGGGCTGGCGATGGCGGGCGCAGCCCGCTCAAGCAGTTCCTTCAGGCGGTCGGTATTGGTCTGACGGCTGTCGGCGCGATCGCCGCGATTGAGGTCGATGACTTTGCTGAAGCGCTCAAGGCGTTGGTTGGCGCGCTGGTCGCCGCGGGCGAACAAGGTGTACGCCCCGAAGACGAACGTGGCGATGCCGACGGCCGCGAGGATCGGGAAAAGGGTTTGGGAGTCGACCTGGCCGAAGAAAAGTCCGACTTCTCCGCCCCATGCGAAGAGGGCCGACGATTGAAGCGGATTCATGAAAGTCCTTTCGGTGGATCGTCCGTGTTGGAAAAGAGGACCGCCGCGCCGACGCCGACGAAGGGCGTCACACCTTGATGTCGCAGATTTTGCGAATGCAAATGGCGCCGATGACCATCATGACGAGGCCGCCAACTGACATTTGTCGGCCCATCGGGGTCCGCCACAGGTCGGCGACGTAGTCGTAGTTGATGGTCATGAGGACGCCGAGCAGCACGAACGGCAGGGCGATCAGAATGACGCCCGAAAGCCGGCCTTCGCCGGTGAGCGCCTTCACGAGCCCGAGGATCTTGAACCGTTCGCGGATGAGGTAGCCGATCTTGTCGAGGATTTCGGCGAGGTCGCCGCCGGTCTGCCGTTGGATCAAGACGGCGGTGACGAAGAACTTGAGGTCGGTGTTGGGAACGCGCTCCGACAGATTGCGCATGGCGTCTTCGATCGACAGGCCGAGGTTCTGTTCTTCCCATACCCGGCCGAACTCCTGCGAGATCGGCATCGGCATTTCCTCGGCGACGACGTGCATGCCGGCGGCGAGACTATGGCCGGCCCGAATGGCGCGGGCGACCAGTTCCAGCGCCTCGCACATTTGGGCGCCGAACTTGTCGAGCCGGGCCGAGCGCAGGTAGGCCACGTAGGCGTAGGGGCCGAAGCCCAAAACGCAGCCGACGAAAATGCTCATGTAGGGGGGCATGCCGAAGAAAAGGGGCAGGATGAACCCTGCCAAGCCGGCGCCGCCGGCGATGCCCCAGAACTGGGAGGGACGCATTTTCACGTCGGCCTGCTCGAAGAACTTCGTCATGTCGGGAAGCTGCGGCAGCAGTTTCTCAAACAAGCCGCCGGTGCCGCCGTCGGGGAACATCGGTTCGCGGAGGATGCCGGCGCTTTCCAGCGACGGCGTGCTGGTGTTCGTCAGGCGGTCGAGCCGTTGGTCGAGGGTTTTGGCCCCCGCGTAGTCGCTGCCGATGAAGTAGACGGCGGCGACCAAGACGGCGACGCCCACGCCCGCCAAGACCATGAAAAGTATGTTGGGATCCATGGCTCTCTCTTGAACTCCAAGCGACGGCGCCGCGTCGCAACGGCGGGGCGACCGCGTCGACCCTTGTCGCCCGCCGCCGCCGAAGTGAAGAAAAATCCACCCCGACGCGAGAAACTGTACCACGCCGGACGGACGATGGCAAATACTGCCGATTGAACGACCGCCGCTGGTGCTTCGCCGAGCGACGGATGAAACGAACCGAACGGTTGCGCCGGCGGAACGCACCGTCCGCCGCCGTGTTCGACCAGAAAAACCATGGGCCGCCGAGGGCGTCCCGCCGCCGAAATCAGTCGCGCATCAAGATGCGTTCGGCGAACAAGTTCGGCGGCAGTCGGATGCCGGAGGCTTCCAACCGCGGCATGAACGCCGGCCGAACGCCCGTCGCCTCGAACTGGCCGAAGGCTCGGCCGTTCTGGTCGATCCCCAACTGCTTGTAGCGGAAGATTTCCTGCATGATGATCGTTTCCTGTTCCAGGTTCATCACCTCGGAAACGCTCGTGATCTTACGCGGTCCGCCTTGCAGACGGTTCACCTGGATGATCATGTCGACGGCCGACGCGATCTGGTGCCGCAGCGCCTTGATCGGCAGGTCGACGCCCCCCATCGCGATCAGCGTTTCAATACGCGCCAGCGCGTCGCGGGGGGTGTTGGCGTGGGTGGTGGTCATCGACCCTTCGTGGCCGGTGTTCATGGCCTGGATCATGTCGAGGGCTTCGGCCCCGCGGCATTCGCCGATGATGATTCGGTCGGGCCGCATCCGCAGGGCGTTCTTCACCAACATACGCGCGGTGATCTCGCCCTTGCCTTCGATGTTCGGCGGGCGGGTTTCCAGCCGGACGATGTGGTCCTGCTGGAGTCGGATTTCCGCCGCGTCTTCGATCGTGATGATGCGGTCGCCGTGCGGAATGAAGCTCGAGAGCGTGTTCAGCAGCGTCGTTTTGCCCGACCCGGTGCCGCCGCTGATGATGATGTTCAGCCGCGCCTTGATGGCGCCTTCGAACAGCATCGCGATTTCCGGCGTGAACGCCTTGTAGTTCAGCAGGTCTTGCAGTTTGAGGGGGTTCGACCCGAACCGGCGGATCGACACCGCCGCCCCGTCGAGCGCCAGCGGCGGAATGATCGCGTTGACGCGGGAACCGTCCTGCAGACGGGCGTCGCACATCGGCGACGTTTCGTCGATGCGCCGGCCCACCTTCGACACGATGCGGTCGATGATTTGCAAGAGGTGCTGGCCGTCGCGGAACTTCACGTCGGTCTTTTCGATCTTACCGCGTCGTTCGCAATAGATGTTGAACGGCCCGTTGATCATGATTTCCGAAATGCCCGGATCGCGCAGCAGCACTTCGAGCGGCCCCAGGCCGAAGGTTTCGTGCAGCACTTCGTCGATCAGCTTCTGCCGTTCCATTCGGTTCAGCAGCGGATTTTCGGTGTCGCAAAGGTGCTCGACGACCATGCGGATTTCGCGCTTGAGGCTGTCGCCTTCAAGGTCGCTGACCTTCGACAAGTCGAGCTTGTCGACGAGTTTGCTGTGGATCAGCCGTTTGAGGTCGTCGAAGCTCTTGTTTTGTTGGCCGGAAGCCGCCGCCGGATTTTGAAGTCGGCCCGGGATGGACGGCAGTTTGTTGTTCAGGCTGGTCATGACACGTCCATCCTTCGTCCGGCGAAAGAGAAGCCAGGCCGACCGTCGGGACGGCGACCCACGCCGCAAGACGTTCCGCCGTCCGACGCCGAGGGAAGCCGGCGGCCTAACCATCCAACGCCACGGGAAGCCCAACGGCGCAGCGGAATCGGCGGCCGACGATTCACCGGAGGGCGACGATCGCGGCCCCGCCCCCTCCGCGTTCCTAGTCTACAGCATTTTTCGATCGTCGGCGCGATTGGACGCGCCGTCGCGCTCGTTCGATCGAAAAAGCCGCTGGAAACGGCGGACGCGCGATTCGCGGGGCCTACTTGCCGCCGAAGAAAAAGCCGCCCTTTTTGGGGGCCTTCTGCGGTTCCGGCGTCTTGCCGCTCCCGCCCGACAGCGAACCCGCCAGCAATTGAAGTGATTGGAAGAGCCGCGATTTCGGCGCGTGCTGCAAGAGCGGCACCCCGTTGTTCCGCGAATCCATCATCGTGCGCGAATCGTTCGGAATGCGCGAAAAGATCTTTCGGCCGATCGTCTCTTCCGCCTTCTGAATGTTGATCTCTCGGTCGTCGGAACCGACGCGGTTGGCGACCACCTTCACTTTGTCGCTCAGGCCTTCGCGCTCGCTGAACGACAACATTAGGCGGACCACGTTCCGCAAGTTCGACACGTCGAGTTGAATCACCAGCAGGATTTCGTCGGCGACTTCCATCGCCGCGAAGTCGATCGCCGAGTATCCCTTCGACAAGTCGAGGATCAGATGGCTGAACTGCATCTTCATCAGCGTCAAGATGCGGGCGACGTGCTCTTCGTGGATTGAACTGGCTTCCTGCAGTTCCACCGGGTGCGGCAGCAGGTACAGGCCGGACGAGTGCTTGCACAGCGAGCGCTTGAGAAGCTGCAGGTCGACGCGGTCGATGCTGCGGACGATGTCCGCCAGGGTGTAGTCGGGGACGACGTCCATGCAGACGTCGGCGTCGCCCATCGTCAGGTCGAGGTCGACCAGCACCACTGAGTTCAAGGGGTTCTGCGCCAGGATCGTGCCGACGTTCACCGCGATGCTGGTCGAACCGACGCCGCCGCGGGCGCCGCTGAAGGCGTAGACCTTCGAAGCCTGCTTCGATTCGCCGGACGGTCCATGCCCCGTCGAAATCCGCTCGAGTTCCCCGAGCAGCTCCTCCATGTTGACCGGCAGCGCGAGGAAGGCTTTCACCCCGCGGCGCATCACGTTCAAGATGAACTGGCCGTCGGTCCGGCTGCTGCCGGCCATCACTTCAAGTGTGGGAAACTGACCCCGCAGATGGTCGATGAGGTGCATCGCCTGGTCGGGATTTTCGTCGAGCGTGATGATCGCGACGTCGGGCGTCGACTGTTGGATCAGGTCGACGAAATACTCGTAGCGGGAACTTTCGGCTTCGAGGTACACCGACTCGATGCCCAAAAGCATGTTGCGCAGTTGCTCGCGGGAGC
>JBOFFD010000765.1:0-1950 GCA_051648425.1 Planctomycetia bacterium | reverse complement strand
CCGCGCGAGCAAGGGATTCCGAAAACCGCACGTCGCCGAAAGCCCGACCGGCGCGGCGCGAAGCGACCGGAGCAGGAATCCCTTGCTCGCGCGGCGGGCGATGAGCTATTCGGCGGCGGGGTCTTCCGGGCGGTGGGCGGCGGGCCAGCGGTCGACCGCGGGCAGTAGTTCGTGGAGTTGCAGATTCGCGGCCGGGCGGACGTCGCCGCGCCGCTCGGCGCGGCCGTCGTCGTTCTGCAGCCGCTTCAACAGGCCGTCGACGCCCGACTCCGGGCGGCGCAGCGCGGCCAGCCAGTCGGCCAAGCCGAGGCCTCCCTTGGCCGGCGGGGCGGGAACGGGTCGATCGTCGCTGGAACCGGTCTTGAATGCCATGGCGCGACGGCTCGCTTTCACGCGAAAAAGCCCTCGGAGGTCGACGCCGCGCGGCGCCCGTCGGTAAGACGGGGCGTCGACGGCGACGTTCCGAGGACGTCGTTTCGTACCACCCAAGTCGATCGAAACGCTTCACCCTCTGCTCTAAGACCGGTCGGCGCCGGGGCCGACCGTTTCTTAGAACACGTCGAGGATGTAGTGGTTGCCCTGGTAGTGCTGGTTGCGGCGGCCGCCGGGCCGGTTGTGCATGAAGTAATCGTACCGCAGATCCTTGCGGAAGTACGCCGGGAACGCCTGGTACTGCGGATACATCGGGTAGCCGTAGGGCATTGGCGTTTCGGCGTGGTTCAGCGACTGCCGAAAGTTCTGCGGGAAGTACGAGTACGGGTAGTGGTAGTACCGGCCCCAGTCTTCCGCCGACGCCGAACCGGCCAGCAGGACGGTCGCGGCCGTCGCCAGCATCCAGCGATGAATCATGCTCATGCGTTGTTCCTCCTAGTGCCTGCCGAAGTCCACCGCCCGCTTCGTCCGACGCGCCCGCCGGGTCGCCCCGCGCCTCGCGCCGACCGAGACCGCGAGCGGTCTTCGTCCGGTTGAATCCTTTCCCGCGGCAACCATTACCCACGGCCGACCAAGGCGCGGCCCGGCGGGCGTGGATTTCCGCGGTCGGCCCGCCGTTCGCGCCCGCCGCCGCCGCTGCAAGCCGCTCGTTCCGCGCCGACCGTCCGCCGGGCGCATCCCGCCGTCTCGTTAGACCGGGCGCGGTCGCCCGCCGGCGGTCGAAGTCGCCGTGAAAACCGCAACGATCGACTCAAGCCGACGCGCGAATCGCTACAACAGCCGCCGACCGCCGCCGCGCCGGCGGCCCAGGCCACCCGTCCGAGGAACACCGTGCCACGTCGAGCGACCCCCGCCCCCCGTCCGACCGCGCCCGCCGCCCGCCGCGGCGCGCCGTTCGGCGCGGTCGCGCTGGCGGCGGTGGTCGTCCTGCTGCTGTTTCAAGTTCTCTTCTACACGGCCGTGCTGCTCAACAGCGGCGTCGCACGATGGTTCGTTCCCACCATCGCGCTGTCGACCGATCCGGCGTTGGGCGAACCGCTCGCCGAGCGACTGGCGCACGTCGAGCGACTGCCGCAACGGCTGCCCGCCGCGCTGACGGCGGCCTTCCTGGTGGGAACCGCGCTGGCGGTCGGCGACTTCCTCCGCCGACTGTTTCTGGGACCGTCGGTCGCGCTTGGGCGGTTGGAGCGGGCGCTGGTCGCCTTCGGTTTGGGAATGGGCGCGACCTCGCTGGCGATTCAACTCGGCGGCTTGGCGGGTATGCTGACTTCCGCCCGTGTTGGACTGGCGGGCGGCGCGGCGATGGCGGCGTGGGTCGTCGTCAACCGGCGGCGGCCGTCGGTCGCGCGCGGGGAATCGATCGGCGACGCACCGCCGGCGTGGCTGCCAGGGGTGTGTCTCTTGGCGATGACGCCGTTCGCGGCGCTGTCGTTCCTAGGGGCGTGCCTGCCGACGACCGACTACGACGCCGTGGCGTATCATTTGCTCGGTCCCAAGGAGTGGTACGTCGCCGGCCGA
>JBOFFD010000764.1:0-2325 GCA_051648425.1 Planctomycetia bacterium | reverse complement strand
CGATCTTAGTCCGCCGCCGTCATTTCGGCGGCGCGGTCTTACCCAAATCGGTGAGATAGACCACCAGGTCGAAGAACTCTTCCTGGCTGAGTGAATCCATGAGGTTGGCCGGCATCAGCGAGCCGCCCATCCGCGACTCCTCGATGTCGCGCGTCGCGATCGAAATCAGTTTGTTCTCGGCGTTGCGCAGCACGATTTCGTCGGCCGTCTTCCGCACGGGCACGCCCGTCAGCACTGTTCCTTCCGCCGTCGCCACGATCATCGAGTGGTAGTTCTCCTTGATCTTAGCGTCGGGGGCGAGCAGCGATTCGACGAGGTAGTCGCCCGGCGCGCTCGCGCCGATGGTGGTCAGATCCGGTCCGACGAGGCCGCCGACGCCCTTCACGACGTGGCACTTCACGCAGCCGAGGGCGTCGCGGCGGAACACCTTTTCGCCTCGGCCGGCGTCGCCGGTCGTCAGCGCTTGGCGGGCGAGCCGCCGCAAGACGTTGGGGTCGGTCGGCCATGGCGAAATTTTGAGGCCGCCGGCCTTCACCCAGGCGGCCGACAAGTCCGGCAGCAACTGACCGGTTGCCTGCGTCAACCGCAGTCCTTCCCGCGCGACTGGCTCCGAAAGGCTGACGCCGACCAGCGCCGCGCCCAGCGCGGTGGGACCGGTTTTTTGTTGCAGCAGCGGTTGAACCAACGGCGCCAACCCCACCGGTTCGACGCCTTCCTTCAGAAACGCGACGACGCTCCGCGCCGCCTCGGCGGGGTCGGCCGTCGCCAACGCCTTCAACGCCGCCATCCGCAACTCGTTCGGAACGCCGGCCGCCGCGTACTTTTGCAGCAGAACCTTGCCCGGTTCACCGCCGACGACCGCCAGCGCGTTGAACGCGGCGGAGCGCACGGCCTTCGGCCGCGCATCATCGTCGGCAGCCTTAAGTAAGACCGGCGCGGCCGCCGGTTCGCGCCACGCGCCGGCGAGTGCGTAAACGGCCGCCGTCAGTATTGGATCGGTCGATTCGGTCAGCTTGAGCCAGCCCGCGGCGCGGTCGCCGTCCGGCTTAGCGCCGCGAAGCCGCGACGCCTCCGCCAACGCCTGCACCGCTTTCAGATTGGCGGCGGCGTCGAGCTTGCCCGCCAGCACGGTGTCAAGCACCTGTCGCAGCTCGGTCGGCGTTCCCTGCTTGGCCGCCGTTTCCCACACGGCCGTCGTCAGATCGGCCGGCACGCTGCCGCCGTCCACCAATCTCAACAGCGGACCGGCGGCACCGCCGTCGAGCGACAACAGCGCGTACACCCAGCCGCCCGGATCGGCGACCACAGCTGGATCGTTCGGGTCGGCCGTCACCGTCGGCAGCCAGGCGCCGGCGGTCTGCCGAGCGGTCAGCTTCAGCGCGTAGTCGAGAAACGGGTCCATCGGATGCTTGAGAGCCGTCAAAGCGGCCGCCGTGGCGGCCGTCGAATTGCGGCGGGCGAGCGCGCGAACGGCTTCAAGCCGCACGCGGGGATGGTCGTCACGGACGCGCTCGGCCAGGATTTTTTCGGCGTCGGGCAGTCGGTCCTGCCATTCGTCCAACACCCGAACGGCGGCCGCCCGCAACCGGCCGTCCTTCGCCGCCAACACCTTCCGCAACGCGGCTTCGTTCGGTGCGTCGACGGTTTGATACGACCACAGCGCCGCCAGCGCCGCCGGTTCCTCGATTTGCCGCGGCGCCCACTCGGCCAGCGCCGTCAGCACCTCGGCCCGCGGCCGTTCGGTCAGCGTCCGCCGCGCGAAGTGCCGCACCGGCCCTTCCGGCGACTTCTGCAGTTCTAACAGATCGGCGATCGGCGCGTCGGCGATCTTAGGACGCGCCGCCGCCGGCCGACCCTTCGCCGTGATCCGCCAAATGCGGCCCTGCGTTTTATCGCGGCGCGAGTCGCGGAAGTCGACTTCGCCGTGGTTGATGATCGGGTTGTACCAGTCGCAGACGTACAGCGCGCCGTCGGGGCCGAATTTCACGTCGATCGGCCGGAACGCCACGTTGTCTGAAACGACCAGCGGCTCCAATTCCTCGGCGGCGAAGCCGGCGCCGGCGTCGGTGAATTTGTAGCGCGCCACTCGGTGGGCGCGGAAGTCGCAGGTGACGTAGTTCCCCTGCCAGTCGTCGGGAAAGTGCTTCGTGGCGACGAAGTCGGCGCCGCAGTATTTCGGTTTGTTGTGGACGAGGCCGTCTAAGATGTGCCGCTCGCCCGGCGTGTGCGCCATCGACGAGCCGGGCAGGAAGTATTTGATGGAGGTGTTGTCGTTGTCGACGCCGAACGACTGACCGAAGTCGTCGAAGGCGATTCCCCACGTGT
>JBOFFD010000763.1:0-2833 GCA_051648425.1 Planctomycetia bacterium | reverse complement strand
CGCACCGGCGGCAACATGCCGCACGGCCAAGACGCCGGCTTCCTCGGCAAGGCGTACGACCCGTTCGCCCTCATGGCCGACCCGTCGCAGCCGAACTTCAAGGTTCCCGACATGGCCCCGCCGGCCAACATCGGCTCGGCCCGCCTGGAACGACGCCGCAACCTGCGGTCGATCGTCGACGGCGCCGTCCGCAACTTCGAGGCCAGCGAAGAAGCCAAGCTGATGGACGCCAACTTCGAGGCCGCCTACCGCCTCGTCACCAGCCCGCAGGCCCGCGCCGCCTTCGACCTAACGCTTGAACCGCAAAAGGTCCGCGAACGCTACGGCCTCAACCGCTTCGGCCAGTGTTGTCTGCTTGCCCGCCGCCTCATCGAAGCCGGCGTGCGGTTCGTCACCGTCAACACCTTCCTAACGGTCTTCGGTGAAATCACTTGGGACATTCACGGCTCGGCCCCGTTCACCTCCATCGAAGGGATGCGCGACATCGTCGCCCCGATGTACGACCAGGGGTACAGCGCCCTCTTGGAAGACTTGGTCGACCGCAACCTGCTCGAGTCCACCCTCGTGGCGACGCTCGGCGAGTTCGGCCGGACGCCGAAGGTCAACCCGGCCGGCGGCCGCGACCACTGGCCGCAATGCTGGACCATCACCTTCGCCGGCGGCGGCGTGCAGGGCGGCCGCGTGGTGGGTAAGTCGGACGAAGTCGGCGGCTACCCGGCCGAACGGCCCGTCGACCCCGGCGAAGTCGTCGCCACCATCTTCCGCAGCATGAACATCAACCTCGAAACCAAACTCCCCGGCCCGCAGTCGCGGCCGTTCCCGGTCGTCGACTACGGCGTCCATGAAATCAAGGAACTGTTCTAAGCGCTCGAGCGGTCGGCGCGAGTTAAGACTCGGACGGCCGGCGCGACGCCAACGCCCGAAAGATCTTAAGCTTCCCGTAGCTGATCTCGCCGCCGAGTTTTTCAAAGAGAATCGTGAGACCGGCGTACTCATTGCCGATGAACGCCGCGCGCATCCGCTCGGCCTCTTCCGACGTATAGAACCGTCCGGGGTCGAGCGCCTCGCCCTGTTCGACCGCCTGCGCGAGATGGCTTTCGATCGTCGAAACGGCGAATCCCCTGGCCTGCGCGATCTCTAAGACGTCGTCGCCGGCGCGAAACCGTCTGAGCGTGTCCAGCGTGGACGTACTCATCGCTCCGGCGACGGCGGCGCTTTTCGGAACGAGTCGCTCCGTTGGTTTAAGATCGGCGAATTCCTGCCGCGGGTTGCCGACCAGCCACTCTTCGACCGCGGCGACGAACGTTTCGCCGAACTCCGCCCGCTTGCGTTCGCCGACGCCGGGAATCGTAAGGAATTCGCTCGCCGACGTCGGGTAGGCCCGCGCGACGTGCCGCAGCGTGACGTCGGAAAAGACGACGTAGGCGGGGACGTCTCGCTCGTCGGCCAACGTCTTGCGAAGGACGCGGAGGCGTTGGAACAAACCTTCGTCGCAGGGAAGGTCGCCCGCCTTGGCGGCGACGCCGCCGGTGCGACCCTTCACGGCCGACGCCGACCGCGTCACCGGTCGGTCGATCACGACGGCGGTTCGCTCCTTCAATGTCGCCAACCCCTTGTCGGTCAGCGAAACCGTCGGCCGCTCGTCGGCGCCGACCGCCGTCAAACCCAACTGCGTCAACCGTCGCCCCAGGGCGACCCACTCGTCGCGCGATTTATCCTTGCCGATGCCGTAGGTCGACAGGGCGTCGTGCCCCCACCGGCGGATTTTCTCGGTGTCGGCCCCGGCGAGAACGTCGGCGAGGTGCCGCCAGCCGACGGTGAAACCGTTCTTCACGCCGATTCGGTAAATGCAACTCAGTAGTTTCTGCGCGTCGATCGTCGCGTCCCAGCTTTCGCGCGCTTCCAGGCAGTTGTCGCAATTGCCGCAGCCGTCGTCGGGCCATTCTTCGCCGAAGTAGCCCAAGAGCGACGCCCGCCGGCAAGTCGTCTCCTGGGCGTAGTCGATCATCCGTTCGAGCTGCCGCCGCGCGACCTTCCGCGCCTGCTCGTCTAAGATTTCGTCTAAGAACTTGCGCTGGACGATCGCGTCGCCGTGTGAAAAGAGCAGCAGGCAGTCGGCCGACAAACCGTCGCGGCCGGCTCGGCCGGTCTGTTGATAGTAGCCTTCGACGTTTTTCGGCAGGTCGGCGTGGATGACGTAGCGTACGTTGGGCTTGTTGATGCCCATGCCGAAGGCGACGGTGGCGCAGACGATCCGCGCTTCGTCGCGTAGGAACGCCTCTTGGTTCTTCGTCCGGTCGGCGGCGTCCATGCCGGCGTGGTAGGCGACGGCGGCCAGCCCTTCCTCTTGCAGCGTCGCGGCCATACCGTCGGTCGATTTACGCGACTGACAGTAGACGATCCCGGAATCGTCCGGCCGAGCCGCGACGTACTCCCAAATCTGCCGCGTCGGCTTCTCTTTCGGAATCACGCGGTAGCTGAGATTGGGTCGGTTGAAACTGCTGAGGAAAACCGCCGGTTCGCGCAGCCGCAACTGCGCGACGATGTCCTCGCGCACCTGCGGCGTCGCGGTGGCCGTCAGCGCCAAAATCGGCGCCTTCGGAAACAGCGAGCGAAGCTCGCCGATCTGACGGTACTCGGGCCGAAAGTCGTGCCCCCATTCACTGATGCAGTGGGCTTCGTCGACCACCAACGCCGCCACGCGCCAACTGACGAGCCGTGTAAGAAACTCGCTGGTCACCAACCGTTCCGGGGCGACGTAAAGAAGTTTGTAACCGCCCTCGTCCAGTCGGCGCGTCCGGCGGTACGCCGTTTCATTGTCGAGCGAGGAATT
>JBOFFD010000762.1:0-13359 GCA_051648425.1 Planctomycetia bacterium | reverse complement strand
TCAACTGTAAGACGGCCAGGTCGCCGACGGGGTCGACGCCGACTAAGACGGCGTCGAGCAGGTCGCCGTCCGACAGGCCGCAACGCAGAAACGGACCCTGTCCCTGAACGACGTGGAAATTGGTCAGCACCAATCCGTCCGTGGTCGCGACGACGCCCGATCCGCCGCCGCCCCCTTTAGGTCCGAAGACCGCCGTCACCGCCGGGGCGGCCTTTTCGATCATTGCGACGCGGGCGGTTTGCACGGCGTCCAACCGGGGATCGACGACGAGTGGAATCGGGTCGGCCCAGAGGACCGTCGCCAGTACTAAGACGGCCGCGTTCATTTCACCACCCGCGCCATGCCGAAAACGACGTGATCGCCCAAATCCAGCCGCTCGCCGAAATCAACCTCCAGCGTCAAGCGCTTGGCGCCGGTCGTCGGCGCAGTCAGGCGGTATGGCGGGTCGCCGGCGCGGACGCGGCGTTCCATGGCTATTTCATCGTCGACGCGCACCCGCACGAGGGCGTCGCCCAGACGGCCGGCTGAGTCTTCCATGCCCAAGTCGGCCTCGAACCGCCTGTAGGCGCCGTCGAGATCGTACACGATCACCGTCCGCGAATGGACGACCAAGCCGCGGGAGTACACCCGGCCGGCGATACGCAGCGGTCGACGGTCGTAGTTTTGGTCACGGCGGAAATCCCAACCGAGGTCGAAACCGGGCGTGTGTTCAACGATGCGCGGTTCGAGTTCTGAAAGATAGCGCAGTCGGCCCCGGGCGAAGTCGACGCGGGCGAAGGCGGCCGTCGGCAGTTCGACGGCCGTTCCCGAGGGAGTCTTCACCGACCAACCCGCTTCGGACCATGTTAGTGAAGCGGCCGACCACGACGAACCGTCGCGGGAGTGTAAGACGGCGGCGACGGCGGCGGCCGTCTTAGGATGTTTGTAATACGCCGCCGACAACCGCTCGCGGCGGATTTTCAACTCTTCGCCGTCGAGGACGAAGACGAGGCCGGCGTCGTCGACGTCGCCGAGGATGCCGGGAAGCTCGATGCGCCGCGCGTCGCGCACGACTTCCAGTAGGTCGCCGTCCAAAAGGTCGGCGGAGCGCGCCGTCCAACGGTCCAGTTCGGCCGGCGCCGCCGAGCGGAAATGAACCGCCGCGATGGTTTCGAGCGACGCCGATCGGGGAACGCCGTCGGACGCGGTCCAAACGGCGTCGCCGCCTTTCGCCGCGTACGCCGAGCAGGCGAGGCGCGAGCCGTCGGTCAGCAGGACGTGGATCGGCGCCGCGACCGGCGTCTTATCGATGTTCGAGACTTCGATTGAAAGAACGTCGCTTCGATTCATCTGCGTCGTGCGGACCGGCGACGTCTGAAGCAATGACAGATCGTCGTCGCCGAAGCGGACGAGACGGCCGGTTTCAGACCGCCCGTCAAGGGTGTGGACGACTACGGCCGAGGCGTCGGGCGCCGCCGAGAGCAGCGTTGAAAGGAGTAAGATTGAAGTTGTCGCGTTCATTCGGACTTCGCCTCGCCGCTTGGTTCCGTCGAAAGTTTGCGAAAGTATTGTTCGACGGCGTCGCGGTAGTGGCCGGGGAAGTCGCGGCCGATCGACTGTAAGACTTGGTCTCGCTGTTTTCCGGGGAGGTCGCCCCAGCGGCCTTTTTCGGTGAAGGAACGGTCGGCGACCTTGCCGGGACCGCCGCCGCCGGCGGGTCGGCTGTCGTCCATCGGTCGGTTCGCGCCGGCCCCCGATGAATTTTGCGATTGTTGTTTTTCTTCGAGTTCGACGATCATGCCGTTGAGACGGTCCAAGATGCTCTTTTCCAGTTTCTGAGTCGGTTCGTCGGTGCGTCCCAACTGAAGTCGGCGTTGGACGTCGCGCATGTCGTGGGCGATGCCGTCGAGGCCGTCGGTTTTCAGATCCGCCAGCGACGCCCGCAGCAGCTTGCCGACGGCAACGTACCGTTCCGGCACGGTTTCCTGTTTTTGCAGGTCGACCAAGGCGTCGAGCGACTGAAGAGCCTCGTCGCGCCGCGACAAGCGGGCGAAGCAGACAGCGCGGTGGAAGTGAAGCGCGGCCGGGTCGACGAGGTCGTGTAAGACCGCCGGGTCGTTCAGGGAATCCAACGCCGCCGCCGCTTCGTCGAGCAGCGACCGTCGGATCCGTTCGCGACCGGCCCATAAGACGACGTTCACTTTCAGGAACGGGTCGCGGACGGCGGCGAGCGATTCGATGGGTGCTTCGCCCGCCGAGCGCAGCATGGCGGACAGCGGTGGTTCGAAGCGGGCTCCGGCGGCGACGACGGCGTCCAGCGGATCGGCTCCGGCGGCGAAATCGCTTTCGATCGCCGCTAGGTCGGTGAAGCCGGCCGATCGCGCCGCGGCCGTCGTGCGCTCCAGCGGCGGCGCGGCCGTCGTGGCGACCGTGCAGGCGATCATGCAGACGTACGCGATCGTCTTAGACATCGCAAGATTGCGGCTCGGAAGGTGTATGAGAAGCGTCATTCGTTCTTCCCCAGCGAGAGGTCGTGGGTGATGCGGTAGATCCGCGTTTGGCGGTCGGCCAACTCGGCGGCGGCGCGGCGCAGTTCGGGCGTCGGTCCGGGCGGCTCGGCGGCGAGGCGGGCCAATCGTTCGGTGCGCTCGAAGACCCGCTGTTGCATCGAGCGGATCATTTTCAGTTCGGCGATCCGCTCGAGGAGCGGCGACGGACCGTCCCCGCCGCCGCCCTCCCCGCTCGACTTCCCTTGCGATTCGCGCCGTTCCTTCTGAACCGCCGCGATCATTTCCTCGAGCAAAGCGACGACGTCGGCCTCAAGCCGGCGGGTCAAGGCGGAGACGTCGCCCTCGGCGAGCAGAGCGGCGATCAGCGAGGCGTCGTCGCGCACTTGGAGGACCGCTTCGGGAAATACGATCGCCGTGCCGTCTTCCTGCAACAACAGAAGGGTTCGTTCCCCCTCGGCGACGATTTCCTTCTCGCGCGGCGCCAGCGCGGCGGCCTTCTGAACGTCGACGCGGGTTCGTTTCTCTTTCGGCGTTCCGTCGAGTCGCGTCGAAGATTCCAAGACGATTTTCTGAACCTCGAGCATCTTACGGAATCGCGATTCCAGCGAACTGAGCAACTGTTGGCGTTCTGCTTCGCGCATCTGTCGTAAGATTTCTTCAAGCTCGGCGACCGCTTTTTCCAGTTCACGGACGGCTTCATCCTGCTCGGCCGACGCCTTTTCGGTCCGTTTTTTCTCCAGTTGGTCGCGGGCCGCCTCCATCGCGCGGCGGGCGGCCTCCAGGTTCTTCCGTCCCGGACCGCCGGCGGCGTCGCCCGACGACCCGTCGCCGCTTTTTCCGGCGTTCGCGCCGCCGTCCGCGCCTTTGGACTCTTCCTTGCCGAGGGCGTCGGACAGTTTTTTCGCGCGGTCCGCCAAGTCGTTCTGCTTGTTCTTAGCGGGCGTCGGGTCGACGCGGGCGTCGGCGCGTTCGGTCTGAGTGCGCAGGCGTTTCTGATCATCGCGCAGAGTTTTCACTTCGGCGAGGTATTTTTCGAGGCGTTCGCGCTGTTCGGCGCGACGGCGGGCTTCGTCTTCCGACGTGAGCAGTTTCAGAAGTTCGACCAATTCACCCCGCACCGACTCTTGGCCTTTGATCGCGTCGGTCCACTCGCCGGCTTTCAGTTTTGCCGTCAACTCGGTCATTTCACCCGCGACCAAGCCGTTGCGCGACCGGCTTAAGACTTGCAGAAGCAGCGCGGCGCGGTCGGCGTCGGTGGTTTTCAGTATGTCGGCGGCCCTTTGCAGGGCGGTTTCAAACTCGCGGTAGCGGGCCGTCAGTTCCTCTTGGCCTCGCTCCGGCGCCGCCGATGGTTCCGCAGGCGCGGCGGTCGCGATCAACAGGAATTGCAACAGCAGTGGCAGCACGGCCGACGCCTCTCTAGCAGGAATGGCGGGATCGAACGCCCGACGACCGGTTATTGTAACAGGTCGAGCACGTCCTTCTTCCGTCGGCTTTTGGTTTCTTCGATGAGGGCTTCCTGCCGTTCGATCAGCGACCGCAGCGTCGCCACCAGCTCTTGAAAGCTTTCGAGTTTGCGCATCGCTTCCAGAAGGGCGTCGCACTTCGCCAAGAGCGCGTCGAAGGCGGTTTCCGCCCGCGACTGCGCCGCGACCGCTTCGTCGGCGGTCGCCGGTTGGGGCAGCGCCGCGACGGCGTCGTCGACGCGGGGGAAATCATCCGCGAGGATGGCTTGCAGCGGCCCGACGATTCTCGTTTCGAGCCGTTCGAGCAGCGTCGTTTCGTTGATGCGGTTGTTGACGAGTTCGGCAAGAACCGCCTGAAACGCCAACCGCAGCGAGGCGACTTCGGCGGCGCTTTTCCGAACGCCTTGCAGGCACCGCTCGGCGAGCAGCCGCCGCTCCACGTCGGACGACGATGAGCGCACGTCGGCCAGGGCGCCGCGGGCCGACCGCAGTTCCCGCAGGATTTGCTCGAAGCGAAGCCGAAGTTGCAGCTCGCGCGTCGCCAAGCGGGAAAGCAGTTCGTCGACCGACAGCACCTCGAACGGAAACTTGACCGATCGACCGACGCGACGCCCGTCCAAGACCCCGGCGTCGGCCGCCTCGACGCCCACCTCTAGTTTCGCACCGACGGCGAGACTTGATGGACGCAGATCCAGCAGCGCACCAACGGCCCGTTTTCGCGGGTCGTCGCCGGGTAGGTCGATCGGCGACGTCCGTTCGGGGGCGGGTTCCGAAGTCGACTCCCTCGGCCGATCGGTTCCCTTCGATTCCGCGGGCGGCGGTCGAACGGTGAAGACGAACCGCAGCGCGGCGAGGCCGTAGTCGTCGACGGCTTCAATCTTGAACGGCAGCGTCGCCTCGGGCGTCACACCGTTCGACACCCCGTCTAAAACCGCCTCGACGGTCGGCGGTTCGTCGGGGACGGCGACGACGGCCAGGGGAAACGGTTCCCTCGGCCCGACGCCGTCGGCGTCGGTGAAGTCGACGACCAACGTCAGGTCGGTTTGCACCCGAACCACGCCAGTGAAGGTTGATTCGTCGACGCGGGCCAGATCATCAAGGACGGCCGAGTTACCGTTCGCCGCGCGCCACCGCATCGATTCCAACGGCTTGTTCGCGCGGAGACGGACCGTCGCAACGGCGCCGATCGGCAGTGGAAGCGGCCCGCCGACGGCCGAAAGCACGCGAGGCGTTTCCCCGGTGTAGGCCGGGTACTCGACCGCCAGTTCGACCAGCGTTAAGGCGGGAGGGTCGACCGGTTCGATCGACAGTTCGGGGATGTAGTCGTCGCCGCCGCGGACCGAAAGGCGAATCGGTTCCTGCACGTTGCGGAAGACATGGCGGAAACGGGCGGGGCCGACGCGCGCCATGTCGGACGACGCCGCGACGCGCGACTGCCGGAAACGGTAGCGAAGGTCGACGACGGCGGGGGCCGACGCGGCGGGTTCGGCGTCGACCAGCAGTTCGACGTCGGAACCGCGGCCGACCTTGCGGACGCCGTCGCGGAAACCGTCGAGGCGCAAGTGGACGACGTGGGGATACCGCTCCGGCGATTGCCCAACGACCCGCCGCCACCACTGCTCCGCAACCGCGGGATGCAGTGACGCGAAGGCGACGACGCCGCCGACGGCGAGGGCGGCCAGTCCGGCGGCGTCGCGGACCGGTCGGGCGGCGACCAGGCGGCGGACGTCGACTTCGGCGAGCAGGCGCTCGGCCTCGGCGGTCGACTGTTCGACCAGCGATGGACTGAAATTGTGACAACCCGTCGACAGTTCGACGGCGGTCGACAACCGATCGGCCAACGCCGGCACGCGGTTTTCGATGGCGACGGCGAGTTGGGCGTCGGTCACGCGGGGGCGGAGTCGGTAGGCGACCCAAAAACCGGCGCCCGCCAGAAGTGCGAGGCCCGCCGCGACGGTGAGCGGCACCCGCTGAAGAGTCGTCGGCTCCAAGGCGTAATCGACGGCGAGCGTCGTCCAAAAGACCGCCGCCGCCAGCGACGCGAACAGCGCGACGCCTTCCATCAACGACGAAAAACGCAACCGGCGGCGGAACACCCGCAAGACGTCCGCGACCGTGCGACGATCGGCGTCGGGCCGCGTTCGATCGAAGGGTAACGTTGGAATGGGGGTCACCGGCGATCGATCTCCGAAGGACGGCGGAACCGTGCGGGACCGTCGCGGCCGATCTGGGATTTTTCTTCGATTGGACTGCCCAAAGACGACGATTGTTTAGTATACTGAAACGGAAGAACGATAGACACGCCGCCGACCGTCCCCCCACCACAGCGACCAGCCATGAACAGCCAACCACTCCCGCCGGGAGGCCAAACCTTGCGATCCGTAGACTGGACCTTCGCCGTCTTGGTGATTTCGTTCCTGAGCTTCGTCGAAGCGACGGCCGCAGAGACGACCCTGCTTCCGACGAGTTTTCGATTGACCGGCCCCGACGCACGGCAGCAACTGTTGGCGACGAGCGGAACGGGACTGGCCGGCGTCGACGCCACCCGCCGGGCGACCTACCGAATCGAGGATCCTCGGATCGCGTTGGTCGATGCGAAAGGGGTCGTCACGCCGAAGTCCGACGGCTCGACGGTGGTGGTCGCCACGGTCGACGGCGTCGAAGCGAAGGCGACGGTGGCGGTGGCGGTGGTCGGCACGGGTGTGGCGCCGCCGGTCTATTTCGAGCGCGACGTCCAACCGTTTCTTACGCGCGGCGGCTGCAACCAGGGGGCGTGCCACGGCAAGCAACGGGGCCAGAACGGTTTTCAACTCTCGTTGTTGGCGTTCGACAACGCTTTCGACTATGCGGCCGTGGTGAAGGAGGCGCGCGGCCGACGGCTCTTCCCGGCGGCGCCGACCAACAGTCTCATGTTGCGAAAGCCGAGCGGAGCAGCACCGCACGGCGGCGGGGAAATCTTCGAGAAAGACAGCCTCGGCTACCGCACGCTGCACCGCTGGATCGTGTCGGGAACACCGCGCAACCCGGCCGACCTGCCGAAACTGGTCAAAATCACCGTCGAACCGATCGAACGATTGATGACGTACGACGCCGAGCAGCAGCTTCAGGCGACGGCCCATTGGAGCGACGGCTCGACGGTGGACGTAACGCCGATGACGACCTTCCAATCGAGCGATTCGACGCTGGTAGGGGTCGATGAAGACGGCTTGGTGAAGGCCGGTCCGATCGCGGGCGAAGCGGCGGTAATGGCGCGGTATCAGAATCTGTTCGCGGTTTCGACGATCCTCATTCCTCAGCCGACGGCCGTCGACCGCAACCTCTACGCGACCCTGCCGCAGCACAACTTCGTCGACGGCTTGGTTTGGAAGAAGCTGGAACAGCTCAGCGTGGCGCCGTCGAAAACGACCGACGACGCCACCTACCATCGGCGGGCGTTTCTGGACGTCATCGGCCGACTGCCGACTCCGGACGAATCACGGGACTTCCTGAACGACGCCGCCAACGACAAACGGTCGAAGTTGGTCGACAACCTGCTGGAACGAACGGAATACGCCGACTATTGGGCCAATAAGTGGGCCGACTTGCTGCGACCGAACCCGTACCGGGTGGGCGTGAAGGCCGTCTTCACGCTGGACGCCTGGCTGCGCGAAGCGTTTCGGTCCAACATGCCGTACGACCAGTTCGTGCGGGAGATCGTCGCCGCCCGCGGTACGACGTACCGCAACGGCGCGACGGTGGTGCTACGCGACCGCCGCGAGCCGGACGAACTGACGACGATGTTCAGTCAGTTGTTCCTCGGCATTCGGCTCGACTGCGCGAAATGCCACCACCATCCGTTCGAGGTTTGGGGGCAGGATGACTTCTACCGGATGGCGGCGTTCTTTCAGAACCTGGACCGCAAAGGGACTGGACTGTCGCCGCCGATCTCCGGCAGCGAGGAAATGTTCTTCAACGGTCAGTTGCGGGAAGTGAAACACCCGGCGACCGGCGAAACAATGAAGCCGAAACCGCTTTTCGGCGACTGGGCTCCCCCGCCCGCGGACGCCGATCCGCGGGACGCCCTAGTCGATTGGATGGTTCGGCCGGACAACCCGTACTTCGCGCAGGTGATGGCGAATCGCGTGTGGGCCGACCTGATGGGGCGAGGCGTCGTGGAACCGATCGACGACCTGCGGGCCACCAACCCGCCCAGCAACGGCCCGCTGCTGGTTGCGTTGGGCGAGGATTTCCGCCGCAACAAGTTCGACGTGAAGAAACTGATCGCCGTCATCATGAAGTCGCACGTCTACGAACTCGATTCGATGCCGGGGCTGCACAACGTGGCCGACACTCGCAACTATTCGCGGCACTATCGGCAGCGGTTGCGGGCGGAGGTGCTGCTTGACGCCATTAGCGACGTGACCGGCATGCCGGAAAAGTTCGACGCGATGCCGCCGGGGTCGCGGGCCGCGGAACTGTGGACGCTTCGCGCGCCGTCGCTGTTCCTGGATTCGTTCGGCCGACCGGACGCGAACCAGGATCCGCCATGTGAACGGCTGCCCGATACGACGCTCGTGCAGGCGCTGCATCTCATGAACGCGCCGGACTTGTATAAGAAGGTTTCCGCCGACGATGGACGGGCGGCGGTGCTTGCCAAATCGCCCGCGTCCAACGATAAAATCGTCGAGGAAGCCTACCTGTGGGCCTACGGACGCGTACCCACCAGTGAAGAGACGCGGCGGGCGCTTTCGGTTTGGAGCGGTCCGAACGACCAGCGCCGCGCCTGGGTTGAAGATTTGTTTTGGTCTCTGTTGAATACGCCCGAGTTCGTGTTCAAGAATTGAATCGGTTTAAGAACCCGCCCGCAAGATCTGCCGCCTAAGAACCAACACGCCGAACGGCGTCGCATGGAGCAAACTAATGGCCACGCACCGCAATTGCGCCGGAATGACGCGGCGAGACGCCCTTCGACTTGGATTGGGCGGAACACTCGGCCTTGGTTTCAGCGACGGATTCCGGTTGCGGGAGGCGGCGGCCGCTTCGACCGGCAAACGCCCGACAAGCTGCATTCTGTTGTGGATGGACGGCGGCCCGCCGCATTACGAAACCTTCGATCCGAAGCCGGAGGCGCCCGCCGAAATCCGCGGCGAACTGAAGCCGATCGCCACCAAAACGCCCGGCGTGCAGTTCTGTGAAACCGTGCCCGCGCTGGCGGCGATTTCCGACAAGTTTTCGATCATCCGCTCGATTCGGCACAGCCACGCCAACCACGGGGCCGGCAACCACTACATGATGACCGGCGCCCCCACCCGAATTCCGGTGGCCTGCGGCGCGTACGTCAGCTTCCACCCTAGCATGGGTTCGGTCGCCGCCCACGAGCGGAAAAGTGACACCGGTCTACCGGGCTACTTCTCGATGCCGGCGATGGCCCGTTCGGGCGGACCGAACTTTCTCGGCGCCAAATACGCGCCGTTCGTCGTTTCCGACGACCCTAACAATCCGTCGTTCCGCGTCCGCGACGTCGCCCTTCCCGGCGGCTTGGCCGCAGGCCGATTCACCACCCGCCGCGACCTGCGGAAGCAGTTGGACTCGATGGCCCGCATGAGCGACAAAGCCGCCGGCGACCCGGTGCTGGCGCTCGACGAGTACTATCGTCAGGGGTACGACCTGATGAACTCGACCGCCGCCCAACGCGCTTTCGACGTCTCGGCGGAACCCGACCGGGTGCGCGACGCCTACGGCCGCGACCCCGCCGGCCAACGGGCGCTGCTGGCCCGCCGACTGGTCGAAGCCGGTGTGCCTTTCATCACGCTTCACGACGGCGGCTGGGATTACCACTCGAACATCTTCACCGAAATGCCAAAGCACCTCGGCCTGGTGGATCGGTCGCTGGCGGCGCTGATCGTCGATCTGGAACAGCGCGGCCTGCTTGAAACCACGATGGTGGTGGCGATGGGCGAGTTCGGCCGATCGCCGAAGATTTCCACCTTGCCAGGCACTACCACGGCCGGCCGCGACCATTGGGCCAATGCGATGTCGGTGCTATTCGCCGGCTGCGGCGCTCCGGGCGGTCAAGTTGTAGGAGCCACCGACGTCCGCGGTTACTCGGCCGTCGAACGAATTTTGGCGCCGGAGAACCTCGTGTCGACGATCTACACCAAGCTCGGCATCGACCCCAACAAAATCCTGTACACGCCACAAGGCCGACCGACCCATTTGGTCAGCGACGCCACGACCATTTCCGAGTTGGGGGCATGACCAAAGACCGACGCGCCGTTCGTCGCCTCGGGTTCGCCGTTGCCACGGCTCTCGGCGGTTGGCTTGAGACGGTCGACGCCTCCCCGCCGACGATAACGTCGGTCAACCCTCTGGGCGGCGTGGTCGGTACATCGACCCAGCTCATCCTTGGCGGCGCCATTCCGAAATGGCCAGTGCAAACTTGGACGTCGCACCCCAAGTTGACGCTGACGCCGGCCAAGGAAACCAATGTGGCGACCGCCGTCGCGGCCGCCGACCTTCCCGTTGGGCTTCACTGGTGCCGGGTCTACACCGACGAAGGGGCCGCCGCGCCGTTTCCGTTCGTCGCAGGGCGGCTGCCGGAGGTCGCGGAGAAGGAACCGAACGACGTTCGGTCGCAGGCGGCGGCCTTCCCCCTTCCGATCACGGTGAACGGCGTCGTCGCCGTGCGCGACGTCGACTGTTTTTCGGTGCCGTTGAAGACCGGGCAGACGTTGGTCGCCGCGCTGGCCGGCAACGCCCTCGGTTCGCCGATGGACGCCGTGCTGCAACTGGTTGGGCCGGAAGGTTCAGTGCGGGCGCAGAACGACGACGACGGTCCCAATCGAGATCCGCTGCTGACGTTCACCGCGCCGGCCGACGGAACCTACACCGTTCGATTGTTTTCCTTCCCGACGGCGACCGACTCTTCCATCAGCTTCTCCGGCGGAGCGAATTTCGTCTACCGGTTGACCCTCACCGTTGGTCCGTTCGCGGCTGCGCCGTGGCCGACGGCCGTCGCCCGCGGCGCGAAAGCCGAGGTCGGATTCATCGGCTGGAACCTGCCGGCGGACCTGAAAGGCGCCGTCGACCCGGCGCTCGAATCAGTGTTTTCGCCGGAACGGATCACCGTCGAAGCCGCGGGTTTGCCGTTGCCCGTGTGGACTTCGGTCGAATCTGGCCCAGTCGTCGTCGAAACGGACGACGCGACGCTCGAAAAACCGCTGCCGGTCCCCTTCCCAGCAACGATTGCCGGCAGACTGACCGCACCGTCGGACGTCGACGTCTATCGATTGTCGCTGAAGTCCGGGTCGACCCTCGTCGCCACCGCGGAAACCGGCTTCACCGGCTCGCCGGTCGACTCGCATCTGAAATTGACGACGCCCGACGGCGCTTTGCTCGTCGAGAACGACGACGACGACCGCAACGACCGACATGCCGAACTGCGGTACGCCGCCCCGACCGACGGCGATTTCCTTCTTCAGATCCGCGACCGTTACAAGTTCGGCGGGCCGCGATTCGTCTACAGGGTGCGGTTGCGCGTACCGGAGCCCACGTTTAAGTTGACGACGGGTGTGAATCAATTCACGCAGACGGCGGGCAAGCCGCTCGAGGTCGTCGTGAAGATCGAACGGAAGGACGGCTTCGCGGCCGACGTGGAAGTCGCGTTGGAGGGGATGCCGGAGGGCGCGACGCCGAAACTGACCATTCCCGCGAAAGACGCCGAAGGGAAACTGATCTTCCCGGCCGACGCCAAGCCGTTCAACGGACCGGTAAGACTTTTCGGTACGGGCGTCGACGCGACGAAACGGGTGATCTACGCGCCGACGTCGAACGACGCCATTGGATTCCCGCTCCATCACTACTGGTTGACGCTGCCGGGACCGCCGACCGCGCCGCCCCCTCCGCCAAAGGAAGCGAAGGAAGAAAAGAAGAGTTGAATCTGATACTCAGAGACGCGGCGGATCATCTCTAAGACAAAGCGGCTTGCCGAGAATTTCTCCCAAGATGATCGCGCGGCTGATCTGACCGGGGCTGGTCAACATCGCTTGGAAGATCAAATCGTTCGACTTGGTGCGACGCCCCTTGAGCGGGACCGCGACGGGCGTCGGCGGCGGTTGCAGTTGGGCGGACGCCGACAACGGCTGGTTCAGCACCATGCCGGTCTTCGCGGGGGCGGGCGCGGCGCGCTTGACTTCCGACGGGGCGTTCGGCCGGCGGGGCGGCTCGCGCCGAGCGACCGCCGGCTGGGGGCGGCGCGGCGGTTGGTCCCGATTGGGCGGGCGCTGCGCCGGCCGAGGCGTCGGTCTGGCCGTCTGGACCTCTTCCGGCCTCATGCCCAACTCACGGAGCAGTTTGTCCAGTTCGGGGTTCTGCTGGCCGGCGCCGCGTCCGCCCGGCGCGTTCATGTCCGGCCGTCGGGGGGGAACATCGGGCCGACGGGGCGGAACCCGTCGCGGCGGTTCCTCGGCCCCTTTCTTCGACATGTTGACCAGCACCCAAACCACGACGCCGACGATCGGAAAAATCCAATCGCCCCAGTTGGCGCCGAAAAGAATCGCGGCCGTCGGCAGGTAGGATTCCATCGGTCGATTCCCGTCGAATGGTTGGTGGGGCGCGCCGCCCCGTCGTCCGAGTCGCCGAGACTACTTCGCGGCGTGGGCGGCGGCGGCGCTGGCCGCCGAGTGGTCGACCGCGACCGACGCCGCGAACGACATCCGCATCTCGGTGTCAGCTTGGAGGTTGCGAAGCCGGTAGTAGTCGAGGATTCCGACGTACCCCTTCTCGATCGCCTCGGCGAGCGCGCGGGGGACATCCGCTTCCTGCGCGACCACCGCCGCTCGGTTTTCTTCGCACAGCGCCTGCATTTCCTGTTCGCGGGCGACGGCGCGGGCGCGTTCCTGTTCCGCCTGGGCGCGGGCCATGCGAAGGTCGGCCTCGGCTTGGTCGGCTTGCAGTTTGGCGCCGACGTTTTCACCGACGTCCACGTCGGCGATGTCGATCGAAAGAATCTCGAACGCCGTCCCGGAATCCAGTCCGCGTTCCAACACGCGGCGCGAGATCATTTCCGGGGCTTGCAGCACCGCCTTGTAGTCGTCGGCCATGCCGATGGTGTTGACGATGCCTTCGCCGACGCGGGCGATGATGGTGTCTTCCTTGGCGCCGCCGATCAAGCGGGCGAGGTTCGTGCGAACGGTCACACGGGCGCGGGCGCGAAGCTGAATGCCGTCCTTGGCGACGCCGTCGGCGGTGAAGCGGCCGGTGGCGTTGTCCGGGCAGTCGATCACCCGTGGCAGAACGCTCGTCTGCACCGCTTCCAGCACGTTGCGGCCGGCGAGGTCGATGGCGGTGGCCTGCTTATAGGTCAACGGAATGCCGGCGCGGTCGGCGGCGATGAGGGCTCGCACCACGTTGGGAACGTTTCCACC
>JBOFFD010000761.1:0-2836 GCA_051648425.1 Planctomycetia bacterium | reverse complement strand
GCCGAACGGCGTTCCCAATGGAGTGCATTCCGACCACGCGCCCCCGCCGATCCGGTCCGTCGAGCGCCGCGCCGAACCGCCCGTCTCGCTGGTCGACCTGTTGGACAACGAATTGTCACCCGCCGCGCTGGGCCGATTGGTCGACGGCGGCGCCGCGATCGATTTTGACGACGACCTGTGGGAACGGGCGCTGCGGGGTCCGCTCCGAGAGTTCCTGGCCCGTCCCGGCAAACGGTTCCGCGCCCGCTTGACCGTCGCCGCCTGGAACCTCGCCGATCGGCGCGACGCCCCGCCCGTCGAACTGCCGTTGCTTGTCGAAATCCTTCACGCCGGCTCGCTCATCGTCGACGACATCGAAGACGGCTCGGCGAGCCGTCGCGGCGAGCCGTCGCTCCACCAGAAGATCGGCGTGCCGCTCGCCCTCAACGCCGGCAATTGGCTCTATTTCTGGCCGAGCGCGCTTCTGGAACGGCTGCGGCTGCCGCCGCTGGTTGAACTGGAATTGCATCGGGCGACGGCGCGGGTGCTGTTGGCCTGTCACCAAGGGCAGGCGATCGACCTCACGGCGAACACGGCCGACTTGCCGCACCGGGAAGTCGGGTCGGTCGCCGCCACGATCACCGACCTGAAGACCGGCCGATTGATGGAATTGGCGGCCACGCTGGGGGCCGCCGCCACCGACGACGGTTGCGGCCGACGGTGCGTCGCGGCGCTGGCCGCCTTCGGTCGGCGGTTGGGTGTCGGTCTGCAAATGCTCGACGACGTCGGCAACCTGCACGGCGACCACGCCCCCTACAAAAAGTACGAAGACCTGCGGCTCGGCCGGGTCGGTTGGCCGTGGGCGTGGTTGGCCGAGGACCGGTCGCCGGCCGACTACGCTACATGGCAGACGCGTTCGGCCGCCGTGCAGCGGGGCGACGCCGACCCTGCGGTGTTGGCCCGCGACCTGAACGACGCCGTCGGCGCGATCGGCCGCGGCCACGCGCGCCGGCGGCTGCACGCCGCCCTTGACGAACTGCGCGACGCCCTTGGTCCGTCGGCGCGACTCGACGTTCTGCGCGACGAGATCGGCCGGCTGGAGGAAAGTTATGGCTGAACCCACGCCCGCGACTGGCGCATCGACCAACGGAATCCCGTCCCGGCTGCGCCGTGCGGCGGTCATCGGCAGTGGCTTCGGCGGGTTGGCGTCGGCGATTCGGCTTCAAGCCGCCGGCGTCCAAACGATCCTCTACGAGGCCCGCGACAAACCCGGCGGCCGAGCCTATGTCTTCGAGGACGCCGGCTTCACGTTCGACGCCGGTCCCACGGTCATCACCGCGCCGCACTGCTTGGAAGAACTGTTCGATGTCGCCGGTAAAAAAATGGCCGACTACGTCGAGTTTCTTCCAGTCTCGCCGTTCTACCGGCTGCTTTGGGACGACGGCTACAAGTTCGACTACGTCGGCGACACCGACGGCATCGTGGAGCAGATAAGGAATCGCAGCCCGGGCGACGTCGCCGGCTACCTTAAGTTCGTCGAGTACAGTAAGAACGTCTTCCGCGAAGGGTACGACAAACTCGCCGCCGTGCCGTTCCTGCGCTTTTGGGACATGATGAAAGTGTCGCCGCAGTTGGCCATGCTGCGGGCCGACCGTTCGGTGTATCACACCGTCGCGGGCTATGTGAAAGACGAACATCTCCGCGAGGCGCTGAGCTTTCATTCGCTGCTCGTCGGCGGCAACCCGTTCACCACCAGCGCCATCTATACGCTCATTCACTACTTGGAACGCAAGTGGGGGGTCTTCTTCGCCCGCGGCGGCACCGGCGCGCTCGTGAAAGGGCTTGTGAAACTGTTCACCGACTTGGGAGGGGAATTCCGCGTCGCGACGCCGGTCCGTCAGATCGTCGTCGAAGGCAGCGGCGACCGACTGAAGCACCGCATTCGCACCGGGGTCGGTCCCGACGAGTGGGTCGACGCGGTGGTGGCGAACGCCGACCTTCACCATCTGTACGCCGACCTCTACCGCGACGACCCCCGCGCCAAACCGATGGTGCGCACGTTGGAATCGATGGAATGGTCGATGTCGCTGTTCGTCGCGTATTTCGGCACGAACCGGCGCTATGAAGAGATGGCGCACCACACCGTCGTCTTCGGACCGCGCTATAAGGGTCTGCTCGATGAAATCTTCGGCGGCGGGAAGGTCGCCGACGACTTCAGTCTTTATTTACACGCGCCGACCGTCACCGATCCGTCGCTGGCGCCGCCGGGGTGCGAGGCGTTCTACGTCTTAAGCCCGGTGCCGCACCTCGGCAACGCCGCCGTCGACTGGACGACCTTCGGCCCGCAATACGCCGACCGCATCTACGCCTACTTGGAACGGTACCTGCCCGATCTTAGGAAGCACATTGTCACACAGCGGCTGTTTACGCCGCTCGACTTTAAAACCGAACTGTCGGCATATCACGGGTCTGCGTTCTCGGTGGCGCCGAAGTTGACGCAGTCGGCCTGGTTCCGACCGCACAACCGCGACCCGCGCATTCCCGGTCTGTACATCGCCGGCGCCGGCACGCACCCCGGGGCGGGAGTCCCAGGCACGGTCAACTCCGCCAAGGCAACGGCGGTGGTGATCGGCGAAGACTTCGGCCTGGAAGGGCTGGCCGAGCCGGCCCGCCGACCGCCGATGGAGTCGTCGGTCCTCTATCCGTCGTCGACCGCGGCGGCCGCCAAGTGACGTCCCCTCATTCGGGGCCTTCCAGAGCCCGGCGCCGCGGCGGCGAGTCTCTTGTGGTGCGGGCGTCTTGCCTGCAAGAAGGCTTTTCGCACCGCCGGCTCGCCGATTCGTGCAGGCGAGACGCC
>JBOFFD010000760.1:0-3972 GCA_051648425.1 Planctomycetia bacterium | reverse complement strand
TTCTCGGCGGAAACCTCTTCGTGTTCGAGGAAGGCGGAGTCGACGGCGCCTTGAATCGCGGCGTGGTCCGCGTCAGCCGACTGACACTCTCGAACCCGCAGGTGAAAGTCATTTCCAACGGAACGGTCACGACCGAAGGGCGAATCGACATGACCGTCCACGCCGCGACCAGTAAGACTTCGAGGGAATTGCAGGGAGCGCTGCCGTTGATCGTCGGCGGCGTCGCGCCGCAGGCGGCGGCGCTTGCGCGGGCCAACCGCTTACTGTCCGACCGCGTCGTCGCCGCCCGCGTCACCGGCACGATCTCCAGTCCCAACGTACAGATTCTGCCATTGCCGACCCTGGCGCACGAGGGAGTCAAATTCCTACTCGGCACCAACGAAGCGCCCGGACTTTAAGGAGCGCCTGTTCTTACGAATCCTCGCCGATGAACGCTTCAAGCGGATCAAACGGAAGCTTGGATATCCCGATTGCATGCAGCCGCCTCCCAGTAACGAATGTTCTTACGTCGCGGAAGTGTCGACCCAAGCAGAACGGCCGACGCCAACGACACGATCGTCGAGAGATCCACGATCAGTCCCCCGGTTTCAAGCGAGCGAAAAGCTGCACCAAGCCCCAGGAGGCGGCGAAAAACAGTGCGACCGCCCCCAGCCAAATCAAGTCCATGCGGAACCCCCTTCGGTGGAAAACCTTGGGGAATTAAAGGCGGGAGGTCTTCAAGAAGCTGCTAAAAGACGGGGGAGGAGCGTCAAAAATTCGTCAAGAGGAGTGGCGGGGGGCCGATCGGCCGAGTTATCCTAAATTTAAGACAAGATCGACGGGGCGGCGCGACGTGCGGCGTGTTGGAAACGGATGCCCCGACGATTTCAAAACAAGAAGACTGGTCGACGTGCTGGATAAGAAGTCGACGCCCCGCCGCGATGAAGAATCGCCCCAGGATCGGCGGAGAGGAAATCATTTGGGAATCGTGATTTCCAAAGGGGCCATCCCATTTCTCACTTCGACGTTGGTGATGAACTTTTCCTGAAGGGCCTTCTTCGGAACCACCTTCGCGAACTCGCCGGCGTCGTTGGGCGGCGGGAAAAGTGAAAGCTGATAGCTGCCCTCTTCCAGTCCCTTGCCGCCGGTGGCGCGTTCAGGTTCGAACGATCCGTCGGCCGCGACGGTCGCAAGACCGGCGACCCGTCGACCTTCCATCGGTTCAAATTCAAGGCGAGATCCCTGGGGGACCATCGCTCCACCATCGATGGAAATCTTCCCCTTGAGCGCCACTACGTTCAGAGCAGGCCCGTTTGAACCGCAACCGAACGCAGAAGTGAAGAGGATGGTCGCCGCCAGGAAGGTGAGCCCACGATCTTTCATTTTTAAGATTTCGTCCTTAGTGAAGCGAGACAATGGTGTAATCTCAAAAGAAAGTCGTTACAAAAGGGAGGCGGCTGAAGCCCCCTCCCGAAAGATCGTTGAACCGAAGAGTTTTATCAGCCGAAGTCGGCGATCAAAGAGTCTTGTCGACAATCTCTCCGCTATCGCGGGTACTGAGCGAGTAGACCAGCTTCAGCGAGATGTTTTCGTCGACGAACTTGACGGAGCCGTCGGCCATGACGCACTGGGCGCCGCCGGTGTGGAAGCTGAACCATTCGTTGTTCGGACCGCAGTCATGGTAGGTCCAGGGGCAGTTAACGGGCCCGTTGTAGGGCGATTTGCTGTTGTTCATGATCTTCGACGCACCGGAGGTATTGTCCGGTTCGGCCCAACGCCAGTGGCGGCGGCCGGCGAGGTCGACGGGGTCGAGGTAGCTGTTGGGGTTGCACGGGGTGACACCGCACAACGGCTGGCCCGACATCTTCTCGTTGCGGCCGACGGTTTCATAGGCGAGAATCGACGTTGAGGTGCCATCGATGATCTGAGCCAGCTTGGCACCGCCGTAGTTGATGTCCATTTCCAACGCCTTCAGGTTCGCTGATGACTCGAGTTGGTAGGTCTTGCCGGGAGAAAGAACGTCTGTGGCCCCGCCGGTGTACATTCTGTAGAAGTTGTTGGGGTAGGGGATCGAGGTGATCGCGGTGGGAAGAAAGAAGGTCAAATTGCCCGGGGGAAGAATCGGAACGTCGTAGCCAAGGCCCGGGGCTGCCGAGACGGCGATCTGCACGTAGGGCAGGAGGGCGTAGTCGGCAACACCGTAGCCGCTTGAGTCGCGGGCCTCGGCGCGGAGGGGGTTCGTCGGGCAGATCAACGACTTGATGACGGCACCGGGGCCGACGCCACGGGCGGCGTTGGTGGCGTTTTCACCTTCGTTGTGACGGAGTTCGAGGTTGTAGGAATCGAAGGCGGCGCTCGCCTCCATGTAGGGCAGGATCATCGTGTACGGGCTTTGAAAGCACTGGGCCCGCTGCTGCAAGGAGGTGGCCGGGTCGATGGCGACGTGCTCTCCGGAGCGCATGAAGCGGCCGAAGGCCGATTCGAAGTTCATGACGGCGAGGCCGACTTGCTTCAGGTTGTTCGAGCAGTTGCTGCGGTTGGCCGCTTCGCGGGCCTGTTGAATGGCCGGCAGCAACAGAGAGACCAAGACGCCGATGATGGCGATCACCACCAGCAGTTCAATCAAAGTGAAACCGCGATTCTTGATGCGTGAGAGCTTCATTCCTGACTCTATCCTTAAAAAACAATCCGCGTCTCTGGGATTCAGCCGATCCTTGCCGGTCGATGACCTCGCGGATCCGCATTCCATCTGGCAGGTTGAACGACGTTGTACCGGCAGGATCCCCTGAGTTCGTCTCAAACAACAAACCCGTGCCCTCAACATTAGAAATGAAGGAAGCAGAAAACACGTATTCCATATGAAGATTTGGTTAATGAACGCGATTTCGCGTCACAATGAAGATTTTGGTGTTGCAATTGGACGGAAGTTTAATCAAGAATTCACATGCACGGCGGCGTCACAGGCGCAACAACTTGCCCAAATTCCCGACTTTTTTGGTCGCGCACACCAAGAAACGCCGAATTCGTTTCGATTGTGAAGACAAGTAGAGAAATTCGTTCACGATTTATTAAGGCGTGAAAATATCTCGGGCGGCGCGATGACTAGGCTGTGTTGACAATCACGCCAGCAGGATCATCAAACCCGCCAAGTGGAGGAAGCCGAGGAAGTTGCAGCTCGTTTTGTCGTAGCGGGTGGCGATCCGTCGGCATTGCTTGAGCCGGCCGAACAGCCGCTCGACCTTGTTCCGTTCCTTGTACAACGTTCGGTCGTACGGCCGCTGCTCCTTGCGGTTCTTCCGCGGCGGAATCACCGCCTCCGCCCCCTTGCCGCGGATCGCCTCGACGATCTTGTCCGCGTCGTACCCCTTGTCGCCGATGACGTTCTCGCCTTCGATTCCCTCGAGCAGCGCCTCCGCCTGTCCAACGTCCGACGCCTGCCCCGGCGTCAGCAGGAATCTCACTGGGTTTCCGAGTCCGTCGCAGGCCGCGTGGATCTTCGTGCCGACGCCCCCGCGCGACCGGCCGAGCTGCTGCTCGCCGCTTTTTTGGGAGCGCCGGCGGCGTGGGCGTGGGCGCGCACGATCGTGGCGTCGATCATCACCCATTCCAGGTCCGGGTCTTGCAATGCGTCGAAGACGGCCTGCCAGACGCCCTTCCGCGCCCACCGCTGGAACCGTTGGAAGACGGTATTCCACGGGCCGAAACGGTCGGGCAGGTCGCGCCAGGGGGCGCCGGTGCGGAGGATCCAAAGGACGGCGTCGAGGAAGAGGCGGTCGTCGACGCCGTGGCGGCCGGGAGTGCCGGACCGGCTCGGCAACAACGGTTCGATCCGTCGCCACTGCTCGTCGGAAAGCTCAAAACGCCGCATGGAAACTCCTCCTCCTTGAGGCCGATCTCCAGCGTAGACTACCAGAACGAGTCATCTTCGCAAGCGGTTTGTCAACACGGCCTAGCCCTCTTTTCGCGGAGTCGTTTCCCCCATGGACTCTTCGG
>JBOFFD010000759.1:0-2837 GCA_051648425.1 Planctomycetia bacterium | reverse complement strand
CTTCGATCGCGAGGCCGGCCTGATAGGCGATCGCCAACATCAGCTTCAGATGCTCTTCGGTGAACTTCGTCGTCTGCTGCGTTTGAAGCAGTCGACGGCGGTCGGCGGTGGTGTCGACGTAAATGACGCCGAAGGTTTCGTGCCGACCGGTCATCGGCACGCAGATCGCCTCGCGGATGCCCAACTGCACCACGCTTTGCGACGAACTGAACCGCCGGTCTTGGCTGGCGTCGAGGATCAGAATTCCTTCGCCGCGTTTGAGCACCCAGTCGACGATGGTGTTTGAAAGTGTGATATTCTGGTCGTCGCCGGGAATCGATTGCGCGAAGTGGACGGCGGTGGCTTTCAGAGCGCCGGTGGTTTGGTCGCGCAGCACAATGCAGCCGCGGTCGGGCCGGATCGACTTCACCATGAGGTCCATGATGTGGTCGAGCAGTTGATCGATGTCGCTGATCTGACTGATGGCCTGGCTGGTTTCGTACATGACGCGCAGATTGCCGAGGGCGTCTTGCAGCCATTGGCTGCCGGCCCGTTCGGGGAAGCGGAGGTACTGGCTTCCTTCGCTTTGCTTGATGACGCTGATGATGGCCGAGGAATCGGGCGGCTGCTGCTGGCCGGGGCCGACCATGTTGATCCGTTCGGCGAGGTCGACCGCCGACCGCGCGACGCCGGCGTTGAAGAGCATTTCGGTGCCGCCGATGCGGATGCGGTCGCCGGTCTTGAGGATCGATTGATCGACGCGCTTAGCGTTGAGAAAGGTGCCGTTCGAGCTGCGCAGGTCGCGGACGTAGAAGTCGTCGTCGACTTGGCGGACTTCGGCGTGGTGCCGCGAGGCTTCGGTGTCGTGGACGCGGGCCGTGTTGCCGGTGTCGCGGCCCAAGGTGAGCCGGCCGTCGGCGATTTCGTACCGCTTGCCGCGGTCCGGTCCTTCGATGACGGTCAGCGACGCCACGACCAACTCCACGCGCCCGGCGGCGGTTCGCTCCGGGAAAATGCCACCGTGTCCGCCGGTCCGCGTCTACGACGACGCAGCCCATTCCCTGCCGATAATGTATGGGCGTTCACAAGACGGGCCATACCCGATCGATCTTTTGGCGGGTCGGCTCGCCCGGTTCGACGCGGCGTTTCGTCGCACGGCTTTTCCACCAGCTTCGGCGGCGCGGCGGGCGGATCGGATCGAATGCGAGAACGTCCACCGGCGAAGTCCGCCAATCTTTACTCGTCGACCTCGAATGACTCGACGGATGCACTACGTCAAGCAATGTTGGATTGCGTCCGACGGATCGATCATCGTCGAAGGGGGGATCAGAAAAATGACGGCCGAAAAATCTTACAATCCGGTTTCAGGTTGGTTCGGGTTGGTCGTCGTTGTGGGCTTGGCGGCGGTCGCCGCCTGGATGTTTACATCGGTGGCGACGGGCCGCACGCACGGGAGCTGGAACGTTCTTTACGGAATCGGTTCGCTGATCGCCGCGATCGTGACGTCGTGCGGCTTTTTGGCGGTTTCGCCGAACGACTCCCGCGTGCTGCTGTTGTTCGGCGAGTACAAAGGATCGGTTCGTGAGTCCGGTTTCTACTGGGTGAATCCGTTCTACACCAAGCGGTCGTTGTCGCTGCGGGTGAGAAACTTCGAAACCGGCGCGACGACGACGCCGGAAATGAAAGACGCCGCCGGTCAGATCGTCCACCATAAGTCGCGCACGGCGGGCAAGCCGTCGAAAGTGAACGACAAGGACGGCAACCCGATCGAGATTTCGGCGGTGGTGGTGTGGCGGGTGGTGAACACTGCCGAGGCGATGTTCGAGGTCGACGACTATGAAGACTTCGTCGCGGTGCAAAGCGAAGCGGCGCTGCGCAGCCTG
Source organism: Planctomycetia bacterium (assembly GCA_051648425.1). Classification (GTDB taxonomy): domain Bacteria; phylum Planctomycetota; class Planctomycetia; order Kolteriales; family Kolteriaceae; genus JBOFFD01. Next base: position 975 of record JBOFFD010000759.1, on the reverse strand, counting down.
GCCGGCCGCCACCCGTACGACGGCGACGACGAAGCGGTGACGCTGCGCGGCAACGTCGACGACATCTGCGGCCAATTGAAGAACGACATTCAAGAGCGGCTCGACCGCGCCGGCGTCGAAGTAATCGAGGCGCGAATCAGCCATCTGGCGTACGCGGCGGAAATTGCGTCGGCGATGCTGCAACGGCAGCAGGCGTCGGCCGTGGTCGCCGCTCGCACGAAGATCGTCGACGGCGCCGTCGGCATGGTGCGGATGGCGCTCGAACACCTTGCCAAGGACAACATCGTCGAACTCGACGCGTCCAGCCGGGTCGCGATGGTCACGAACCTGCTGGTCGTCCTCTGCGGCGATCGGCACGTGCAGCCGGTGCTGAACGTCGGCTCGAATCACAAATGAACCGACGGCCGCCCACCCAAGAGATTAATCTTCGTAGAGGCTGGGCGGCCGGCGCAGCGCCCGGAAGCGGCGCGGGGCTGGGCCGCGCCGGGACGAACCGTGGTCGCGGTCGCGCGGCGATTCTTCCTCCTGCGGCGAGGCGTCCAGCTCGGCGCCGAAGCGGGTGACGATGTAGGATCGGTTCGCCGAATCGCGCGTGATGGAGACCAGCCGTTTCTTAGCGGCGGCTTCCAGCAGCCGACTGAAGGTGCTGAAGCCGTAAGACGCTTCATTGAACGACGGCCGTTTCCGCTTCATTGTTTCCTTAATCATAGACGACCAAAGGAACTCGCGGTTTTCGCGCCGTAGCGCTTGGCACGACTCGATCAAAAGGGAAAAAGCTTCCCGCTCCTGTTCGTCGACGTTCTTGATCTCGACGACGACGTCTTCCGCCTCGGCCTGCAAGTCCTCGTAGAAGATGAATTCGTCGCAGTTGTCGCGCAGCAGGGCGGACGTGGAGTCCTTCATCCCCAAGCCGATGACGGTCTTGTCGTTCTCCTTCAGTTTCGAGACGAGCGGCGAAAAGTCGCTGTCGCCCGA
>JBOFFD010000758.1:0-7019 GCA_051648425.1 Planctomycetia bacterium | reverse complement strand
GATTGCTACACCAAACCCGAAGAGAAAGTAAGAGGCATCGTTCGGCGGAGGAGGGCTTTCGATGCTCTTCAATCTTTTCGTCTACGGGATCGTCTTCATCGCTTTCGTTCTCTTCGTCCTCTTCATCCTGGTGGTGACGCTGCACGTCCACCATCTGCTGGGCTGCCTTTGCGTCCGGCACGCAAGTCGGTACTGCGGACGACGCGGGTTGCGGACGAGCCGAGGCCGATGGCGTCCGGAGTTCGACGCCTCGGGGATTAAGACGGAGCTTATCCGTGTTCAGCTCGATTGCTTCGACCCGCAACAGCAACGCCGGCTTGTCACGCTGCTGGTCTGGCCGTTCGGGGTGTGGAAGCAGATCAGCGACGAAGCGTATCCCGATCCCGACGACCTCGAGTGGCCGCCGGAGCTTGCCGAATCAGGCGCCCCCTCGGATGCCGAGCGCAACGCGCCGGTTGGCGAATTGTAGATCGTCCGGCGGCTGGAGGGCGATCGATGCTGGACGGCCTTGACGCGGTGGATTGGTTGTCGCCGGCCCATGCCTACGGCGGGGCCGCCGGGCTTGCTTCGGGCTCCGCCGTCTCCCGACCCGAAGCTGCGTAAGGAGACGATCGACTCCGACCCGCGTCAGTCGACGTACACCACCCGCTGCACCTCCGGTTTCCCGTACCGTGCGCCGCCCGTGATGACGCGGAGATTGGGGAGTATCCGCGCCTCGCCGCTCCCGTGGGTGTGGCCGCAATAGACCGTCATTCGCCGATCCGGCGCCCCGGCCATCGCTTCGGCGAGGACGTCCCCGACGGCCTTGCAGGAGAAGAACGGCAACCAGTCGTCGTCGGACGGCTTCCCCTCGTGCCAAGCCGATTCGCGGAACGGCGGGACGTGCGTCGCCACGAGGACGTGCCGGAACCGAGCGAGTGCGTCTGGAAGCACGGAACGGAGGTGGTCGGCCGCTTCGTCGCCAAGAGCGTGAAGTTTGGCGAGCCGCTGGTCGGCGCTTTCCTGAAACCCGCCGAACTCCTCGATCAGTCTGAAATCGTTCAACAACACATCCGAACCGAGGTAGTCGCCGAGCCGGCCGTCGCCCCAGCCGTCGTGGCCGACGAGGCAGGTACTGTCGGTAAGCGACACCACCCCCGCGTCGGGCAGCCAGTGCAGGTTTGGGTTGGCGGCGCACGGCGTTCGCACCGTCTCCCGCACGCCCGCGATTGAACCTCGGTAGAAGTCGTGGTTGCCCAGCACGAAGTACACGGGACGCTCGACCCGTGCGGCGATCGCCTGTAGGTGGACCGCAACATCGTGGGCCTCGGCGACGTCGCCGGTGACGACGAATGCGTCGGCCGCCGTCTCGGCGAGCATCTCGACGAAAGCCTTTTGCGCGGGCGGCGACAGGAAATTGAGGTGGACGTCCGTAAGCCAGGCGAGATTCATGTCGTTTCACACCGTTACACTTCTTCCCGCGTCACCTTGACCGACGGATCGGCGACGACGCGGCGTCGGAGGGCTTCCAGCGCATTCCAGGCATTGGAATTCTATCGGCAGGGACGAGGGGTGGCGCTGATCTACGTCGACGCGAACGTGAAAAGGGCTTCGCTCGCGTCCGCATGGAGCGTCACCAGGGCGGTCCGGAACACTATTCGGCAAGTAGGGTCTGGTTCGTCTTCGAGCTTTACACGCTCGGCGACGGGAAGCCGTCGACGATTTGTGCCGTCGCTGCGTGCGTTGGTGGCCGAGGTGGCCGAGGTGGCCGAGGTGGCCGAGGTGGCCGCCGAGCCGCAAGGACTTCCCGTGGGGCGGGCGGTCGTCCGAGACCTGGACGGGCACGCCGTCGAGGATCACGCCACGTCGAGCAGCAGGTCGTCGTCGGCCAGGGCCGTCAGGACCGAATCGCGGACGGCGTGGCGGCGGCGGGTTTCGGTCGAGGCGTCGGTGTAGGCCGGCGAAGTCGCCGACGGCGCGCGGGTGGACGTGCAGCCGCAGTCGTCGGTGGTCGTCGGCTTGCCGGTCGTCGCGTCGGCCGGCGGCGCGGGGGTCTTCGTCGGCTCTTTCGGTGCGTTCGGCGCCAAGGTCGCGCCGACCCGGTTCATCGAGCGGCCCGGCGTCATCCGCACCCGGTATTCGCCGATGGTGTTGTCGAAGTTCGACACGCGCACGAAGTAGGTTTGGCCCGCCCGCACCGAGAACGACACCCGGCTGTTCGTGCCGTCGAAGTCGTCGTTGGCCGCGATCGACCGCCGGCCGCTGTTGAACACCTTGACCATCGAGTCGAGGTTTTCACTGTCGCGAGCGGTGACGGTCAGCGTCACCCGGCCGGTCTTCGTCGCGCGGAACCGCATCACGTCGCGGTCGTTGAAGAAGTTGATCGCCCCGGTGACGGACAGTCGGTTGTTCGACCGCGCCGCCACCCGCGTCGCCTTGGAAAAGTCGTCGCCGAAGTCGTCGCGCCCCTGGCCGCCGCCGGCCAGAATCCGGTCGATCCAACTGGCGAACACGTCGATCCGCGTGTCGTACGACTTGTCGCCGAGCGAAGCGTCTTCGATCGTCCCGCCCGACGTGATGCCGGCGATGAACATCCGCCCACCGACGTCCACGAAGGCCGGCCCGCCCGAATCGCCCGGCGCCGTGTTGCTTTCCGACGGGCTGTTGAAGTTCCAGCGGATCAGCTTCCGGGTCACTTGGTCGATCGGCGTCCGGCCGACCTGTTTGTTGCCGAAGCTGCCGTCGGCTCCGCCGTTCGGCGTGCCCGTCGCCCCGAACCCGACCAGCGTCAACACCTGGCCCACGGACGGCGCGGTTCGCAGGATCGGCATCGGCGCGATGTCGTTGACCGGCGTCGCCAGCTCCATGATCGCCAGGTCGTTCGCCTTGTCTTCGCCCAACCGGTCGGTGATGAAGGTCGGGAAGATGAACGTCCGCGCCACGCCCACGGTGCGCCCGCCGACGGTGAAGCGCAGCCGGTTCGGCAGTTCGTCGGCGATGCAGTGGGCGGCCGTCAACACGTGCCGGTTGGAAATCAGGGTGCCGGTGCAGAAGCCCGAGGCGTCCGACCCGACGATGCCCACCGCCGGGAAGTCGGCCGTCGGCTGGCCGTTGATGATCCGCGGCACGGCCCGCGCCGTTTCCGCCGCCGGGGCGCCGGCGTCCCACACGGCCGCCGTCGCTCCGACGACCGGTACCGAGCGGTCTTCAAGAACGTCGAAGCGTCGTTCCCCACCGAACGTCGGGCGCTCGGCGCGGCGAGGCCGGCCGGCCGCTTCTTCCGACCGTCCGACCCAATTCGCCCAAACTTGGTGCAACACCCGCCGTCTCCTTGGGGATCGCCGTCAACGTTGTCGTCTTTGGGACGCGCGATGGCGCGACCAATCCTCCGTATCACAGTATCGTTCATTCGCCGTCGCACCGGACAATTTTTTCAGTTCCCCCAACCTGCCGCGTACCGTGTCGTTGGTACGACCCGCGTGAACCGCCACTTCTTCAGACGTTCCGACGCTCGCCTGGAAATGTGTGGAAACCTCCTTGTCCGCCGTCGCTTGGCTTGCGTGGATTCCGTCGACGGATTAAACATCAGACGCCGACTACGGAGGGGACTTCATGACGCACGCCGCCGACGTCCTGCCGCCGCGTCCCACGTTCGTCGACGCCGTCTCGACCATGAAGCGGTTCGCCGTGGACGCCGTCGGTCGACTCGGCCCCGTCGGCGCCGCCATGCTGCTGGCCGCCGCGCTGGTCTTGCCGGGACTGGGAACCGCCGGCGATTTGGACGGTCACGAAGTTCTGGTCGCCGTCACCGCCCGCGCCATGGAACGCACCGGCGACTGGGTCGTTCCCCGCTTCGCCGGCGAAATCCGCCTGCAAAAGCCGCCGCTCGCCTACTGGCTTGCCGCCGCGTCCTACCGCCTGACCGGGCGCGTCGATCCGTTCGCGGCCCGCCTGCCGTCGGCATTGGCCGCCGTTGCAACCGCCGGCCTACTGGCGGTCGCCGCGTCGCGCTGGTTCGGTCCCACCGTCGGCTGGTACGCCGGCTTGGCCCAAGCCTCCAGCTTCGGCGCCGTTGTCTGGGGCCGACAGGCGCTCGTCGACGGCGTCCTCACCCTGCTGGTCGCCGCCGCCGTGCTGTTGGGCGCCTACGACCGCTTCGGCCCGACCGCCCCCTCGCGACGGCTTCGGCGGTGGGCGGCCGTCGGCTTCGGCGCCCTTTGCGGGCTGGCGGTGCTGGCCAAAGGCCCGGTCGGCGTGGCGTTCATCGTGCCGGCCGTCGCGCTGTACCGTCTGCTGCGAAGCCGTCGACCAAACGACCGCCCCTTGCTGGAGCCGGTCGGCGCGGCGTTGGGCGCCATGATCTTCACGGCGGCCGCCGTCGCGTGGCCGGCCGCCGTCGCGGCCCACCGCCCCGACGCCGCCGGCGTCTGGTACGACCAGAGCGTCGCCCGCTTCCTCGACCACTGGGGGCCGCAGACTCGGCCGTTCCTCTACTACGTTTACATCACGCCGATGCTGACCCTTCCCTGGTCGCTCTTCTGGATCGCGGCCCTGGTCCGCCGCCTCCGCGCCGTCTTCACACCCAAGGCCGCGCCCGCCGCCGCCGGTGACAAGACAATGACACCATCGACGCCCGAACGGCGCGACGCCCTGCTGCTGTTCGCGCTCTGGTTCGGCGTCGGCTTCCTGCTGCTGACCGTTTCGCAAGGCAAACGGCAGCACTACATTCTGCCGGTGCTGCCGCCGCTGGCCGTCTTCGCCGGCTTGACGGCGGCCGCCGTCGTCGACCAATCGCTTCCAGCGCGCCGGCGTGCTGCCACCGGTTTGACACTGGGGGCGGCGGTCGTGCTGGGGGTCGCGGCGTTTCAGGTCTTCGCGGCCCCGTCCTTTTTCCGCCACGCCGGCGCCCTGGCCCTGGTCGCGCGGAACCGCGACCGGCTCGACGCCGCCCCGTGCGTCGTGCAGTTCGGTTCGACCGATCGGTGGCCCGCCTTCCCGATCGACCGCCCCATGCGGTGGCCGCGCGACGCCGCCGAATTGCAATCGGCCGTCCGCTCGCAGCCGGCCGCGCTGGTCTGGACGACGCGGGAAGACGCCGCCGCCGCGTTCGCGGCGCTGGCCGCCGTCGGCCCGTACGTCGAAGTCGACCGTTCACCCGATGAACGCGACCCGGACGAGCAGTGGATTCTGGCGGCCCCCCGATGACAACGGGTCGACACCGCCGTCGGCTGCCGTTCGTCGTCGTGACGGCGGCGGTCTTGGCGACGGCGTTCTTCGGGCTGGGGACATATCGGCCGCTCACCACCCACGAAGGGCTGGCGGCGCAGACGGCGCGGGAAATGCTCGCCGCCGGTTCCTGGCTTAGGCCGCTGCATTTCGGCGAGCCGCGCTGGCAGAAGCCGCCGCTGGCCTACTGGCTGCCGGCGGCCGCGTTCGCCGTCGCCGGCGGTCGCACTGAATGCCTGGCGCGGTTTCCGTCGGCCGCCGCCGGCTGCTTGTTGGCCGGCGTGTTGTCGCTCGTCGCCTTGCATCGTTGCGGGCGCGGCGTCGCCTGGCGCGTGGCGCTCGTTCAGGTGACGACCCTCTGGCATCTCACGCACGCCAAGCTGGCCGAGACTGACATGCTGCTGGCAGCGGCCGTTGGGGTGGCGCTGGCGGCATGGCTGCTGGCGGCGACGCCGCGCTGCGGCCTCGGCCGACCGCGCGAGACCGTTCCACAACGCACCGCCCGCCGGATCCGCCTCGGCTTGGCGTGCGCCGCGGCGGGCGGCCTCGCCGTCTTGGCCAAGGGACCGGTCGCCTTCGTCTTTCTCGCCGGCGCGCCGCTGGCCTACCGCGTCTGGCGCTGGTGGCGGCCGGGAACCGCGACGGACGGCGTTGAAACCGGTCCACGGTTCGGCGTCGCCGCCGTCGGCTTGTTCATCGCCGTCGCGGCGGCGTGGCCGACGCTCGTTCTGCTGCATCATCCGGAGGCGGCGGCGGTCTGGTGGGCGGAAACGGCCGTCCGCGTCGCCGCCGATCCGCACGCCAAAACCTACTCGCCATTCTACTACGTCTGGGCCGCCCTTTGGACGACCCTTCCCTGGACGCCGCTCTGGCTGTCGTACCTATGGCGGCGGGCGCGGCGGCGTCGAACCGCGCCGCTTGACGCGCCGCTGGTCTGCTGGCTGCTGGCGCCGCTCGTGCTGTTGACGCTGTCGGCCGGCAAACAGGAACATTACCTGATTCCCGCGCTGGCGCCGGCGTCGCTGTGGGCGGCGCTCGCCTGGCGGCGGTGGGACCGCACGCCCAGCCGACGGCGGGCGTCGACGATCGGCGCCGCGCTGGTGGCGGCGACGGCGCTTGTCGCGGCGGGCTGGATTCAACCATTCGTCCACGGCCGACGGGCGGCCGCCGACTGGGCGGCGGCGTTTCCACCGGCGTCCTGCCGATCGACCGACGACGACGCGCCGCTGGTCGCGCTGGTCGCGCTGACCCACGGCGTCCAATGGCTGGCGTTCTACGTCGAACCGCCGCTCACGCGGGTCGACTCTCTGGAAGAACTGCGCGACCGATTCGCCGGCCGAACCGTCGTGCTGCTGACTCCCGCCGGTTTGGTGAACGACCTGGCGGCGCTGGGGACGGTGCGGCGCGTCGAAACATCGCCGCCCGACCCCGGCCAAAACCCCGACAAACGCCCCGCCGCCGTCCGGCTGTCACTGCGGTGACGGACAGACGTCATCGTCGCGGCGTCGACGGCCCCGTCGAGCGATCGTTCCTATTGTTCCCGCGCCGGATTGGATCGGCGGGCATTGCGGGACGGCATGGATTTCAGCCCTGAAAGGGCGGCCCTCCTCCAGCCTGGGGCAACGCCCCAGGTGTAAGACGACGTTCAACGAAGCAGCCCTGTAAGGGCGCGACTCTTAGACAGCGAGCCGCGGCGATCGATGGGACGCCGGCCGTTGTTCCGCCCTTTCAGGGCTTCGCGGGTCGCTCGGGATCATAGTCCCAGGGCGTTGCCCTGGGCTGGTGGAGGGCCGCCCGTTCAGGGCTAGGACGAC
>JBOFFD010000757.1:0-5313 GCA_051648425.1 Planctomycetia bacterium | reverse complement strand
CGACGGTCAGCTTCATGAGCGGGTCGACTTTCTTCCAGACGTTCGGCCGCGCTTCTCGACGACTACGCCTGCGGGGTGGGGCCGCGTCGGCCGAGGTCGACGGGCTTCTTCATGGCCGCGATGATTTCCGCCCGCGCCTTTTTGGTTTGCCGGTGAATCCGCGCGACGTCGAGCAGCGCCAGTGGAACGGTCGCCGCCAGCATCGCCGCCACCGCCATCCACACCATGATGAATGGAACCGGCAGCACCCGGTGGTCGATCCATACGCCGGCGACCATCAGCAGGCCGGCTCCGCCCAACAGTAGGGTGGTGGCCGTGCGGGTGCGGTATTCGGCGGAGGCGTCGACCGGCGACGACAGGTTCGTCCGGCGGTGGCGCAACCAAAGGTACACGCTGACGGCCGTCACCGCCAATCCGACGCCCGAGCCGACCAGCCGGCCTTGAAACGCGATCGGGCCTGGGTCGGGCCGGATCGGGGCCGGCGCTTCCAAAGCCGCAAACGTCTGCATCGCTCAGCCTCGCTTTCCTTGCTGCGTTCGAGTGTACGACCCAGGCCCGACGCCGCGCGTCATGGGCGTTCCTTCAGCCATTGCAACAGAACCCGCCCGACTTTTTCGAGGCTTTTCGCCGAACATTTGTCGGGGGTGTCGGTCAACCGGTGCCAGTGCGGGTAGTCGAAGTCGATGAGGACGATCGCCGGCAGGCCGATTTCCTGAAAGGCGATATGGTCGTCAAGGACGTCATGCTTGGGAAGCGGCTTGAACTCGCGGACGCCGAGTTTGCGGGCGACGTCCCATATCTGCTTGACCAACGGTCCGGCGCGGGCGGCCGACCTTTGGTCGGGATGGATTTCCAGGTTTCGGTCGGCGATCATGTCGACGACGACGACCGCTTCGTACCGGTAGTCTTTTTTCGAGGCCGCGTAGTCGCGGGCGAAGTGCTCGGAACCGAGGAAGAAATTGTCGACGTCGGGACGAAACATGTATTCTTCGGCGTCGAACAGCACGAAGTCGACGCCGATTTCCAGCGTCGCCGTCGGCAGGCAGCGTCCCAACTCCATGAGCAGCGCCACGCCCGAGGCGCCGTCGTTGGCGCCCAGAATCGGCTGGTCGCGGTAGCGGGCCAACGGCTCTTGGTCGGCCAGCGGACGGGTGTCATAGTGGGCGCCGAGCAGCACGCGCCGTTTCGCCCGCGGATTCCATTGGATGAGCAGATTGACGCACTCGAACGACCGGCCGCGCAAGCTGGGCTGCGTGCTCATGAACGTCTGCCGAACCACCGTCGCCCCCAAAGCGCGGAAGTGGTTCTCGACGAGCGCCTGCTGTTTCGCCATGGCCGGCGTGGCGCTCATGCGGGGGCCGAGGTCGCAGATCGCCTTCAGGTAGGCGTACGATTGATCGCCGTCGAACGATTCGGTCGGCTTGGGATCCGGCAGGACGACGTCGCGGACGGGAAAGCGGGCCGCGGCCGACATGGGCGTTTCCGCGTTCATCAGCAGCATTCCCCCCGCCGCGCCGCCGCCGACGACCAACAGGGCGGCCCCAATCCATCGCCACCCCCGTGATCCAAGCACGCGCGACCTCCCTCGCCTCGTTGTTCGTTCAAGCATCGGCGCGAAGCGCCGGTGACGGCGTCGCCGCCGGCCTATTCGGAACCAATCCGCCGGCCCGGCTTGATTGCCTCGCCCGTCGCGCTGTCCAGCCCGAACCGCGCTGCATAGTTTTAAGGAGTGTACGCCGAAAGCCAAAACCGGATTGCCAGGGAAGCCTGGACTCTCTCCGGGGCCGGTTCGTTCGCCGAGGGGTCGAAAGGTCGAAGATGATTAAGACGCAATGCCCTCGGTGCGGGGCGAAGATGACGGTCCCGGAAAAATACATCGGCCGCCGCGGTCAATGCAACTCCTGCAAGCTTGAGTTCGTAGTCCAAGCGCCCGAAGAACCGGCTGCCGTCGCGGCTCCTTCGCCCGCCGCACCCCCACCTCAGAAAACTCCCATAACGTCGTCGAATCCTTTTGAAGACTCGGCCTCCGCCGCCCCGCCGCCCGGCGGACCTCGGCCGGCGCCCGCCGACCCATTCGCGGCCGACCCGTTTTCCGCCGCCCCATTAGCGGTCGTTTCTTCGCCGACGCCACCCGCCGCGTCTTCCAATCCGTTCGATGTTTCGGCCAGCGTCGTTCCGCCGCCCAATACGCCGCGGCCCTTGCCGGCCGCTGCGGTCGCCGCCCCGCGGCCCTCGTCCCCGCGACCCCCGTCGACCAACCCGTTCGACACCGGCAACTTGACCGCTTACGCCAAAGCCGCCGGCATCGTTCCGTCGAGTCACGACCCCTCGCCGTCCTCCGGTTTTTTGGTCAACCCGTTCTCGTCGCCGGCCGTAGCGCCCGCCGTCCAGGCCGCCGTCAAGTCGTCGCCGGTTGCTTCCAACGATCCGTTCTCGGCGATCGACGACGTTCCGACGCAGTCCCGGAGCCTGCTTTCGGCCAATCCTTTCGACAGCAGCACGCTGCTTTCGCTGGCGCAGAGCCCGACAGGCCCCGCGTCCGACGCCAACGTTCTCGACGCCGTTTCGCCGACTTCGGGCAATCCGTTCTCCGACAGCGTCCGTCGAATCTTCGGCGCCGATTCCGGCGTTTCCTTTAACCCCGCTCGCCCCGCCACTGACCCAAGCCCCTTCTCCAACGACCCGCCGGTCGCTCCGCCACCGCCCACCCCCCCGACCCCGCCCCCGGCGGCGCCGCCGCCCGCCGCTTCGTTGAAACCGCCGGCCGGACTGCCCCCGGTCGCGCGGCCGACCAGTGCGGCCCCCGCGACGCCCGTCCCGTTCCGCGCCTCCGCGCCTGATTCCCCCGTCCGCCCGCCGTTTGACGAAGTCCCGCCCCCCCCCGTGAAGCCGATCGCCAAGACCGCCGCCGCGCGGATGAAAACCGTCGAGCGTCGACCCGAACCCACCCCAGCCCCGGTCGCCGCGCCGCCAGCGCCCACCCCGGCGGTTCCGCAGGTCTTCGCGCCGACGGCCGTCGTCGCCCCTCCACCCGCGCCGCCTGCGCCGGCGTTCGTTTCGCACGTTTCCAATCCGTTCGCCGACCTGCCCCGCAACCCGTTCGCACCACCGCCGCCTCCTCCTGTAGTCGTTACGGAACCTGTTTCGGAACCGGAGCCGGAACCCGTCGTGGAACCGGAACCGACGGCGATCGTCGAACCCGCGCCCGTTGCAGCCCCGACCGTCGTTTGCAGTGAACCGCCGGCCGCGCTGCCGCCCTCGGTTTTCCGCACCCAGACCATCGAAGCGATTGAAGCGTTCGTGGTGCAGTCGCCGCTGCTTACGCTGGATGGCTCGTCATTCCGCGTCATGGTGAAGGCGGTTGGTTCCACCGGCGCCGCCGGCTGGGGCGAAGCGACGGTGTCGCCGATCGGCGGACTGGAAGCGGCCGCGAATCTGGCGGCCACCGTCGAAAAACGCGTGGCGGCGACGGTCAAGGGGCTGCCGGTTTGGGACGTCGGCGCCTGGACGAAGGCCGTCGAAAAGGTCGGCCTGTCGGCTGGCGAACCCGTCCGCCGTCGAATGCAGGCTTGCGTCGACATGGCCTTGCACGACCTACTGGCGCGAACCCTCGAACTTCCGTTGCACGTTTGGCTGGGGGCCAGACCGCTCGCAGGGCTGCGGTTGGCCTACACCGTCGCGGGCGAGTCGCCCGAAAAGACGGCCGCCGCCGTCCGCGCCGCCGCGAACGACGGCTTCGACGCCTTCAAAATCAAGCTCGGCGCCACGCCCGACGACGAACTGAAGTCGGTCGTCCGCGCCGCCGCCGAGGCCGCCCCGCGCGGGTCGTTCGTCTGGATCGACGCCGAGCAGCGCTTCAGTTCCGACGTTGCCGTCCGACTGTCGCAGTCGTTCGCCGAGTTGGGCGTGCAGGCGTTCGAGGAACCGTTGCGGACCGGGCATTTGTCCGGCTTCCGACGGATGGTCGGCTTGAATGCCGCCCCGGTCGCCTTGGATCAAAGCGTCGAATCGCCCGCCGAGCTTCTAGAGTACATGAAGGGCGAGGCGGTTGAACTGCCGATCGTCAACCTGCAAAGCTGCGGCGGCTACGCGCACGGTCGGCTGTTCGCGGCCGTCGCCCGTGCCGGCGACCTGCGCTCGCTCGGTTCCGGTTCGCTCGAAAGCGATCTTGGACTGGCCCACTCGGCGCAGTTCCTAACCGCGATCGGCGTCGAACTTCCCGTCGACCTCGACGGCGTGCAGTTCGTCGAGCGCGGACTGTTCGGCGTGGGCGTCGTCGTCCGCGACGGCCGGTTGTCGATTCCGGACGGACCGGGCAGCGGCGTCGTCGTCGAAGAAGACAAAGTCCGCGCGGCCGCCGTCCGCTGACACCGCGCCGCCGGCGCCGAAGGATGCATGATGCTCCCAGGATTTCTTCCTTACAGCCGCGCCACGTTCGTCCTCGACTTCGTCGCGGTCGCGCTGGTCGCCATCGTACCGGCGCTGCTCTACAGCATTCATCTCAGTAAGATCCGCCGGCGGTTCGGCGCGCACAAGAACACTCAGATCGTGCTGGCGGCGATCCTGGCGGCGGCGGTGGTCTTGTTCGAGGTCGACATCCGTCTCAACGGCTGGCGCCATTTGGCCGAGCCGTCGCCGTACTACGGCGCCCCGCTCGAAACCATGCTCTGGATTCATTTGACGTTCGCGGTGACGACCCCTGTCTTATGGATCGTCACCATCGTCTACGCGCTGCGGCGATTCTCGACGCCGGCGGCCCCCGGCCCGCATAGCTCGCTGCACAAAACCCTCGGCTGGGCGTCCACCGCCGACATGATCGCGACGGCCGCCACCGGTTGGGTCTTCTACTACATGGCGTTCGTCGCCGTCTAAGACTTGTCGGTGAGATCCACGCCGTCGATGGGGCGGTGCGTCACTCGTCGTCGCCCGCCGACGGTTCGACGCCGTCGGCCTGTTCCATCGCGTCGGGCGGGGCGGCGTCGCTGGAAAGCGGGGTCGCCTCCGGTCCGTCGCCGGCCGGCGGGGCGTCGCCCTCGGACTCGGCGGTTTCCAGCACGTCCTTGATGTCTTCCCGCGCGATTCGCGCCATCGACATGATGCGGTCGTCGTCGGTGATGCGCATCAGCGTCACGCCCTGCGTGTTGCGGCCGTAGACGCTGATGCCGTCGACCTTCGTGCGGACGACCATCCCCTCCTGCGTGATGAACATCACCTCGTCGTCGTCGCGGACGGTGGCGACCGCCACCACGTCGCCGTTGCGTTCGGTCCGCTTGATGTCGATGATCCCCTTGCCGCCGCGGCCCTGCACGCGGT
>JBOFFD010000756.1:0-3131 GCA_051648425.1 Planctomycetia bacterium | reverse complement strand
ATCTGTTCGATCGGGTCGAAGTCGGCGGCCATTTTCGGGAAATAGCGGATCACTTCGTCCCGCGTCGCCCGCAACGCGCGGAAACCGTTGGGCAGAAGCACTTGCACGACTTCCCGGTCGTCGTCGATCCAATACTGGGCGACCGATTGGCCGAACACCGTCTGTTCGTACCGATGGGCGGGAATCTTGCGGTTCTCGATCTTGAGCGTACTGGATCCGTGGCAGTACAAATCGGCGAACGGCGCCGCCGCTAGCGACGAGGCGTCGAGGAACGAACACCGCACGCAGGCTCCCGAGCGCTGCGGCAGACCCGCCGCCGCCAACGGCGCGAGGTAACTGGACATGGCGTCCGTCGGGAACCGCTCGGCGACCGGCACGCCGACGCGCGTCCCCGTCATCAACCCGGTCGCCGGGTCGAAGCGCACGTCGAGAATGAACTTGTCGCGGTTCGTCAGGCGGAGCGCCTTCGGCGTCAGCGTGGCGTTCGGCTCGAAGGCGACGATCACGTCGCGCTTTTCGTTGATTTCTTTGGTGAAAATCCGCTGCTGCAACCGCAGCACCAACTCGTCCGGCCGGGCGGGGTCGCGCGAAAGATACTGCCGGCCCCAGCCGTACGGTTGCTCGCCCTGGCTGTACAATTCGTAGCGCAGCGGACTCGAAAGGAAACGATCCAAGGCCGCCCGGTTCGGCTTGACGCTCGAGGCGCCGCGCCACAGCGTCCGTTTTTCGTCCTTGCGGACTTCCGTCAGCCGAACGCCCAGCTTCGACGGGCTGAACTGCATTTCCATTTCCTGCTCGCCGCGTCGCGCCAGCACGACCAGGTGGTCGCGGGCGTCGCGGGCGGCGTCGCGGGCCAGTTTCGACAGCTCTCCCAGGTCGGTCACCGGTTGGGCGTCATAGTGGGTGACGACGTCGCCCACCTTCAGCCCTTCGCGGTCGGCTTGGGAGTTCGGTTCGACCTCGAAGACGAGCAGGCCGTCGGCGACCGGCTTCGCCAGCACCTTGGCGATGATCTTGGCCGCGGCGTCGCGGTCGTACGGCGACGCGGCTGGGGCAACCGCTTCTTGAGCGAACGCCGAGGGCAGGAAGACCAACGCCGCCGTTAGGCCGGCGGCCGTCCAGCGGGCGGACTGGGTGGTCGCTCGTCGGCTCGCGCCGTCCGTCGCCGCTTGGGTGTCGTTCCGCGCCATCGCCGTCCCCGTTCTTCGAGCCTGTCGGGCGTTTTTATCTAGACCGGAGGCCCGCCCCCCGCAGAGTCCGCCGTCACCCTACCATGCCCGCCGAAACGACGAAAGATCGTTTCACCGGTGGCTTCCGCCGCAACGATCCCACGGCGCCGTTCACCGCGCGGTCCGTCGAAAAGATTCGCAGGAAATCGGTCGGCGTCGTAAAACTATTCGTCCGCGGCGGTGCTACTTGATCTGATTGCGGCGCGGGGAGGTGGGCGTTTGCCCGATTTGGACGCGGTCGACATGCGGGAAGTCCAGGCCGGCCGCCTGGAGCGTTTCGCCCTTCTGGTGGACCGCCACCAGTCGGCCTGCTTCCGGTACGCGCAAAGCCGGCTCGGCGCCCGCGGCTTGGCCGAAGACGCCGTTCAGGAAGCCTTCTTGGCCGCCTTCGAGCATCGGGCCTCGTTCGATCCCGACCGGTCGTTCCGCACCTGGTTGTTCACCATTCTGGTCAACCAGTGCCGACGGCTGGGGAAGAACGAACTGCGGCGACAGGCCGGTCGTCGTTCGTTCGACGCCGCCGCGCACGTGGTCGCGGACGACGCCGACCAGCCGCTTTTGGACCGCTTGACGGCCGCCGAAGACCAACAGTTGCTGGCCGAGCTGTTGGCGTCGCTGCCCGACGAGCAGGCCGACGCCGTCCGCATGCGGTTCTTCGGCGAGCTGACGTTCGACGAGATCGCCCAAGTGCAGGGAACGCCCACTCCGACGGTCAAAAGCCGGGTCCGCTACGCTTTGGAACGAATGACCGCCGAGATCACGCGGCGCGAAACCAAACACGAGGCTGCGCGATGAATCAGGAAGAGCGGTTCGACGCCGAACGCACGAATTCGGACGAAGACCCCGCGGCGCTGCGAGTGGTTCGGCCGGCGGTGGAACTCTTGCTTCGCGCCGGTCCGCCCAACGGCATCGATCTGGTCCCCCGGTGGCAGGGTCTGCTCGCCGCCGCCGCGAAGGAAGCCTCTAAGATTCCCCACTCGCCACGGCTGATCCAGGCGCCGCCCCCCCGGCAAGGCTTTGGGCTGCGGTATGCCGGCGTGTTGACGGCTGGCGTGGCTCTGGGACTGATGCTGGGGCTATTCGGCGGATCGGCCCGTCCCGCCGCTTCGGCCGCCGCCTGCGACTATTCGCCGCCGCAGCAGGAACTGCTGTTCGCGGTGCTGGACCACAAACGCCCGGCCGGCGACGCCGTCCTCCGCCGCGCCGCCGTCGAACTGGCCGGCTGCGTCGTCTGCCACGACGCCCTCCGCCCCCGGCTGGCGGCCGTCCTTCCTTGAACCTCCGACCCCGGCCGGCGCTCTTGACCGGTCCCCGCGCCTACGATCCAATAGCGATTCAACTTCCGGATGGAACCACTCATGGCTGAAACCCGCACCCCCGGCCTTCGCCCGGCGACCCCCGCCGAGGAAATGGCCAAACTGCACCCCCTCGAACGCGCCCTGCTGCGGGTCTTCGAGTTCTGCTCGTCGATCAAGCTCGCCTTGTGCCTCATGGCCTGGCTCATCGTCGAATGCTCGGTCGGCACCTTCGTCGAATCGCAGGTCAGCACCGCCGGCGCCAAATACTTCGTCTACGATTCGCCGCGCTTCGTGCTTCTCTTGTCGCTGCTCGGCCTGAACATTCTTTGCGCCGCCCTTATTCGCTTCCCTTGGAAACGGTATCAGACCGGCTTCGTCGTCACCCACTGCGGCCTCTTGACGCTGCTCGTCGGTTCGATGCTGACCTGGCGCGGCAACCTCGATTCGCTCATGCCGGTGCCGCAAGGCGAGGCGGAGGCCGACATCGTCAATCCCGACCGCGAACAGATCATCGTCCGCACCAAGGAGGAAGACGGCAAGGTTCGCACCGATAAGATCAACGTCGACTTCGGCCCGTACACCTGGGGTCACAAGCTGTTTGAAA
>JBOFFD010000755.1:0-1940 GCA_051648425.1 Planctomycetia bacterium | reverse complement strand
CGGTCGCCGATTGGACGGTCGCCGTCAGGCGGTCTAAGATCCAAAGCTGTTCCGGCGGCAGCGCGGCGGGGTCGACCGGGCCGGGGGTGTAGCCTTCCAGATTCATCAGGATGAACTTGGAGGCGTTGAAGATCTTCGTGCCGAAGTTGCGGCCGGCTTCGAATTTGTCGCTGACGTTCACTTCCCGGCCGTCGGGCAGTTTTTCCTTCTTCACCGGCAGGCGGACGTCCTGCGTTTCGGTGGTCATCTGCGTCAGGGTGAAGCGCATGGCGTCGGCGCCGAACTTGGCGATGACGTCGAACGGGTCGACGCCGTTGCCCAGCGTCTTCTTCATCGGTCGGCCGAGGCCGTCTTGAATGACCGGATGGATGAACACGTCTTTGAACGGCACTTCGTTGAGATTGTACTGGCTCATGACCACCATGCGGGCCACCCACAGGGTGATGATCTCGCGCGCGGTCGAGAGGAGGCTGGTCGGGTAGTAGTATTTGAGTTCCGGCGTCTTCTCGGGCCAGCCGAGCGTGCTGTGCGGCCAGAGGGCGGAACTGAACCAGGTGTCTAAGACGTCGGGGTCGCGTTCGAGGGCGTGGCCGGGGACGGCGTCGACCGCGAGGTCGCCCAGTCCGGAAATGAGCCATTGGCCCTGTTCGTCGTCGCGGCGCCAGGCCACGTCTTCCCGGCCGGCGAAGGCGGCTTTCAGATCGGCTTCGCCGCACGTCTTACAGTACCAGATGGGAATCTGGTGGCCCCAGTACAACTGCCGGCTGATACACCAATCGCGCTTGGCGGCAAGCCAGGAAATGTACATGTCGGCGTAGCGGGACGGGTGGATGCGCACCCGGCCGTCGCGCACGGCGTCCATCGCGTTCTCGGCCAGTTCGTCCATCCGGATGAACCATTGGTCGGACAGGTACGGTTCGACGATGCTTTTGCTGCGGTCGCTGTGCGGCACGGAGTGTTTGTACGAGTCGATCTTCTCGATGAGGCCGAGCGCGTCTAAGTCGGCGACGACCGCCTTCCGCGCCTTGAAGCGGTCGAGTCCTTCGTACTTGCCGCCGGCGGCGTTGATCTTACCGTCGGGCGTCAACAGGTTGATCATCGGCAGGCCGTGCCGTTGGCCGCAAAGGTAGTCGTTCGGGTCGTGCGCCGGCGTCACTTTCACCACGCCGGTGCCGAAGGCCGGGTCGACGAGCAGGTCGTCGCCCACCAGCGGAATGAGTCGATCCATCAGCGGCAGGCGAACCATCTTACCGATGAGATCTTTGTATCGCGGGTCGTCGGGGTGGACGGCGACCGCCGTGTCGCCGAGCATTGTTTCGGGGCGAGTGGTCGCCACCACCAGCACGCGGTCGGAGCCTTCCACGGGGTAGCGGAAGCGCCACAGGTGGCCGTCGACTTCCTGGTCGTACAGTTCGTCGTCGGCGACGGCGGTCTGTAAGACGACGTCCCAATTCACCAGCCGTTTGCCGCGGAAGATGTAACCGTCGCGAAACATGTCGAAGAAGGTGTGGCGCACCGCCTTGGCGCAGACATCGTCGAGCGTGAAGCGCCAGCGCGCCCAGTCGCAACTGGCGCCGGTGGCTTTAATCTGCCGGCGGATGCGTTCTTCGTACTCGTCCTTCCAGGCCCAGATGCGAGCGACCAGCGCGTCGCGGCCGACGTCGTGGCGGGTTTTCTTTTCTTCCTCGAACAGTCGGCGTTCCACGACGGCCTGGGTGGCGATGCCGGCGTGGTCGGCGCCGGGCATCCACAGCGTTTCAAACCCCAGCATCCGCTTGTACCGCACCACCACGTCTTGCAGCGTGGCGTTGAGGGCGTGCCCCAGGTGCAGGGCGCCGGTGACGTTCGGCGGCGGAATGACCACGGCGAACGGCGGTTTGTTCGGATTTGGTTCGCTGTGGAAGTAGCCCTTCTCGTCCCAGAAACGGGTCCACCGGTCC
>JBOFFD010000754.1:0-3720 GCA_051648425.1 Planctomycetia bacterium | reverse complement strand
ACGCCATCAACGAAGCGATGCGCGACTGGATGGCGTCGGTCGAAAACACCCACTACATCATCGGCAGCGTGATGGGACCGCACCCGTTCCCCATGATCGTCCGCGACTTCCAGTCGATCATCGGGCGGGAAACCAAGGCCCAGTGCCTCGAAAAGCTGGGTCGACTGCCGAACGCGGTGATCGCGTGCGTCGGCGGCGGCAGCAACGCGGCCGGCATTTTTTATCCGTTCATCGACGACGAAAACGTGGATCTGATCGGCGTCGAAGCCGCCGGTCGGGGCGTCGCCACCGGCGACCACGCCGCCACGCTGTCTTTCGGTCGGCCGGGCGTGCTCCACGGAATGTACACCTACGTGTTGGCCGACGACGACGGCCAAACCTCCGACGTCCACTCGGTCTCCGCCGGTTTGGACTACCCCGGCGTCGGTCCCGAGCACAGCTATTGGCACGACACCGGCCGAGTGAAGTACCTCGGCTGCACCGACGCCGAGGCGCTGGCCGCCTTCGGTCTGTGCAGTCGGCAGGAAGGGATTCTACCCGCTCTGGAAACGGCCCACGCCGTCGCCCGCGCGATCGACGTCGCCCGCGGCCTCAAGAAAGACGACGTCGTGGTGGTGAATTTCTCCGGCCGAGGCGATAAAGACTGCGTGGAGATCGCGCGCCTTTTGGGAAGCACCATCGACGCATGAACCGCATCGACGCCCTTTTCGCGGCCGCCCGCGCCAACCCGAACGATCGGCGGACGGCCTTCCTGCCGTTCCTCACCGCCGGCGACCCCGACCTGCCGACCACCGCCGCCGCCGCCCGCGCGCTGCTGGAAGTCGGCCGCGCCGCCGGCGTGCCCATGCTGCTCGAGATCGGCTTTCCCTACAGCGACCCGATCGCCGACGGCTCGACCATTCAGGCGTCGTACAACCGGGCGCTGGTCAACAAGACCAAACTCGCCGACATTTTTTCGACGATTGCCGGCCTGCGCCGGCAAGTCGACGCCCCGTTCGTGGCGATGGCGTCGTACAGTCTGTTGTTCCGCCAGGGGCCGGCAGCTTTTCTGGATAAAGCGAAGGCGGCCGGCTTCGACGGGGCCATTGTGCCCGACCTGCCGGCGGAGGAATCGCACGAGCTGCGCGCCGCCGCCGCCGACCGCGATTTTTCCTTGATACCGCTCGTCGCCCCCACCACCCCCGACGCCCGCGCCGAGAAGATCGTCCAGGGCGCCACCGGCTTCATTTACACGCTGGCGGTGGCCGGCATCACCGGCGAACGCGACCGCCTGCCCGACGAACTGCCGAAACGCCTGGAATGGCTGCGCGGCAAGACCGATCTGCCGCTCTGCGTCGGCTTCGGCGTCGGCAAGCCGGCCCACGTCGCGCAGCTTCGGCCTCTGGCCGACGGCGTCATCGTCGGCAGCGCCATCGTCCGCCGGATGGCCGACGTCAAACCCGGCGACGCCGCCGGCCTGGCCGAGGTCGCCCGCTTCGTCGCGTCGTTGGTCGAGCCGTTGCAACCGGCGTCGACTTCGACGTGACCGCCGCCGCCGGCCCGACCGCCGCGTTCCCGGCGCCCGACAAGTCCCGCGTCGCGGCGGTGATCGTCAACCACGATCGCTGGTCGGCGGCGGTCGCGCAGCTTCGCGCCTACCACGACGACGATCCCGTTCTCTTCGGCCGGGTGCAGTGGCTGCTCGTGCACAACGGTCCGCAGCCGCCAGCCCCGCTGACCGAGGTCGACCCCACGCTGCCCGCGGCGGCGGCCGCCGTCCCGGTCCATTTCGTCCCCAACCACGGCTATTCGGAAGCGATCAATCGCGCCGCCCGCGCGACCACCGCCCCCTGGCTGCTGGCCCTGAACGCCGACCTTCTGCCCGAACCCGGCTTTCTGGCGGCGCTGTTCGCGGTGGTCGACCGCGACGACGCCGACCCCAAGCCGGCCGGCGTCGTCGGCGTTCGGCTGCGCAACGCCGACGGCACTCCGCAAGGCTCCGTCGGCCGCTGGCCCAGTCTGGTCGGTCTATTGCTGGGCCTATTGCGTCCCCGCGCGCTGCGGAAGTACCTGGCGGTGGACGTCCGCCAACCGTGCGACGCCCCTTGGGTGACCGGGGCGGCCATTCTCATCCGCCGCGCCCTGCTTGAAACCCTCGGCGGCATGGACGAGACATACTTCTTGTATTACGAAGACGTCGACCTCTGCCGGCGGGCGTGGCGGGCGGGCTTCAGCGTGCGGTTCGAGCCGGGGCCGACGCTCCGCCACCTCTATCCGTATCACAGCCGGGCGCTCACGCACCGCATGGTGTACTTGTCGCGGCGGGCGATGCTGGTCTACTTTCGCAAGAATCGGCCTCGCTGGGAATTCCACGCTCTGGCGGGCATCGTCCGGCTGGAAGGGTGGTTCCGCGCGACACTGGAGAACCGACAAGGCGTCGCGTCGCCCGGCTGGAACCAGTTGCGCGCCGACCTGGAAGCCGTGCTGCAAAACCCCGACGACCCGCCGTTGCGACGGCTCCCCGACGAAGAAGAGCGAAACGAAGACCCTCGTTTCAAGAATCACCCGACCCCGGAAGGCGGCGAGACGTCTATTTCCTAAAAACCGTTCGACGGTCGTCGACCGAATCTTGTCATCCACGGAGGAGAGACGCAATGGCAGCGACGGAACATGCCGCCGACGAATCGAACACACTGAACGAGTCGACCGCCGCCGCCACGCCGCCCGCGAAACGAAAAGGCGACTGGTGGGTTCCGAAGACCGTCCTGCTCTTAGCCGCGCTGGCGATCGCCGCTTTGTGGCTCTATCCGTCCGACGACTTCGAGCGCGTGCTGCGGGTCGTCTTTTCGCTGCTGACGGCGACCGCGTCGGTCTTAATGATCGTCGCGTGGTTCTTCATCTCCGGGGCGTTTTCGGGGCGGGTGAAGCTGGCCGCCGCCGTACTCTTGGCGGCGCTGGCCGTCGTGCTGCCGCTCAAGGTTGTGCGACGGGTCGACTTCACCGGTAGCATGGTGCCGATCTTCGTCTTTCATTGGTCGCCGACCGCCGATGATCGGTTGGAAGCCGCCCGTCAAGCCGACGCTGCGACCGAACAACCGTTGGCCGTGGTCGACGTAACACTTCGTCCCGGCGACTTCCCGGACTATCGCGGTTTGAACCGCGAGGGCGTCGTCCCGGAAGGCCCCGCTCTCTTCGAAGACCTCGCCGCGACGCCGCCGCGCGAAGTGTGGCGGCAACTGTGCGGCGCCGGCTACGCCGGCTTCACCGTCGCGGGCGACGCACTGGTGACGATCGAGCAACGGCGGAACGAAGAGGCTGTCGTCGCCTACGACCGCGCCACCGGCCGCGAACGCTGGATCTATAAACAACCCGCCTTCTTCGACGAAGCGATGGGCGGCCCCGGCCCCCGCGCCACGCCGGTGGTGGTCGACGGCGACGTCTACGCCTTGGGCGCCACCGGCTTGCTCGTCCGCCTCGACGGCGCCACCGGCGACGCCAAGTGGTCGACGAACATCCTCGCCGACGCCTCCGCGACCAATCTGCCTTGGGCGATGAGCGGTTCGCCGCTCGTCTACGACCGGTTCGTCGTGGTGAACCCCGGCGGTACGACCGAAGGGAACGGCGTGGTCGCCTACGACCGCGAGACCGGTAAAAAGACGTGGGGCGCCGGCGGCAACCCCGCCGCCTACAGTTCACCGGTGCTGACCGAGCTTGCCGGCGTGAAACAGGTGGTGGTGTTCG
>JBOFFD010000753.1:0-1887 GCA_051648425.1 Planctomycetia bacterium | reverse complement strand
CGCTGGGCCTGGTGACCGAAGGCGACTGGAAAAAGGGGGCGGCGGCGGCAGCCGACCCGGGTTCGGTGGCGGCGGTCCTTGACGCCTTGCAGCGACTGCCGGCCGAGTGGGACGCCGGCGAAGACCATTTCCCGGCGCTGACCAGCTTCCAGGTCGACCTCGTCAAACAGGGGCAGGCGGAACGGCTGCGGCTGCAACAGTACATCCTGCTGACGAAACTGGGCGAGGGCGGGATGGGGGCGGTCTACAAGGCCCGCCACACGCAACTGCCGATGATGGTCGCGGTGAAGACGATCGTCAACGACTTGATCGGCGAAGGGACGACGAAGGACTCCTCGAACGCGCTGGCGCGGTTCAAGCGCGAAGCGAAGATTCTGGCGAAGCTCGACAACCGGTACATCACCGCAGTGCACCACGCCGACCATGACCACGGGGTGGCGTTCATCGCGATGGACTACGTCCGCGGGCAGGACGTGCAGGAGATCGTCGAGCAGTCGCGGGCCGACGGCGACCGCGTGCCGATCTGGTGGGCGTGCGAGCGGATCACGGCGGTGGCCGAGGCGCTGGACCACGCGCATCAAATGGGGATCATCCACCGCGACGTGAAGCCGCGGAACATCATGATCACGGAATCGAACGACCTGCGGGTTCTCGACATGGGCATCGCGCGGGTGGTGCAGCCGTCGAACGCCTCGGCGGCCAACCAGACGATGGCCGGCCAGACGGCGCAGCTTACCAGTACGGGCGGAGGGATGGGCACGCCGGACGTCATGCCGCCGGAGCAATGGGCCGACGCCACCGAGGTCGTGCCGGCCAGCGACGTCTACAGCCTGGGCTGCACCTTCTACTACATTATGGCCGGCCGCATGCCGTACGTCGCCGAGAACATGCACGGCCTGCTGTTCGCCCACCTGAACGATCCGCCGCCGCGCATCACCGACCTGCGCGACGACGCGCCGGCGGCCCTCGACGACGTCCTCGGCAAGATGCTGGCGAAGAAGGTGTCGGAGCGCTACCAGACGGCGCGCGAGGTGATGGACGCCCTGGCGCCGTACGTGACGCAGGCCGGGGTGGCCAAGGCGCCGAAGGCGGCGCGACACGGGGCCGGCGGCGGTCGGTTGGTGGCGACGGCCGGGCTGGCGGTCGCCGTGTTAACGCTTGGCCTGGCGGCGGCCTTCGTCTTCACCCGACCCCAAAAAACGGGCGAGCCGGTTGCCGCCGCCGTTCCCAAGACGAACGAGCCGAATACGGTGCAGGTCGCCAGCGTTGCCACGCCCGGCAAAGCGATGCCGACCGAAACGCCCAAGGCGTCGACCGACCCTCGTCGGCTGACGCTGGAACCGTTCCTTGACGATTTGCGGACGAAGAACGCCAAAGTTTGGCCGAAAGACGAACTGGAACAGTACGTGGCGATGGAAATCGCCAAACAGTCGCCGGCGGCGCCGTTCGACGCGCAGCCGGTGGAGAAGGCGCTGCGGACGGCGACGGCGGCGCGGTGGCGGTCGGCGGTCGGCGCAGAGATCGACCGCGTTGACAAGACGTTCCCGAATGCTTGGCCGAACCTCGCCGAACTGCAACGGTACGCCGAGAACGACGCCGCCGCCGGGTCGGCCGTCGACGCCGCCGGTTTCGAGCGGTTGTCGGCGCTGTTGACGGCCGAGAGTTGCCGGCGGGAAGGATACGAATGGTTGCAGTCGTTCGCCGACGGCCATTCCCGCCTGTGGAAGTACACGGAACTGAAGAAACTCGTCGCGGAGCAGTTTCCCGACGACCTCGCTTCCGAAGCGGACTTCGCCCGCATGAAGAAGCTGGTCGAGGACGCCAACCGGGTTCGAGCCGCCGAAAGAATCGAAGCCAAGCTGTCCGACTACAGAAAACAGAATGCCG
>JBOFFD010000752.1:0-6485 GCA_051648425.1 Planctomycetia bacterium | reverse complement strand
ATCGTCGGCGGCGGTTCGGGCCGGACGCTTTTTCGATTCGTTGGCGCATCGCGGCCGACCAGTGGCTGAACTCCGTCGAACTCGATTCAAGCGCCGCGTCGAACCGCTTCAGTCGACGCATGTAAGTTCGGACGTGCATTCCCTTGGGTTTGTCCCCCAACGGCTCGAAGAAGAGGCTGTGCCAGTCGAGCGCGGCCGCCGCCTTCCGCAACCGCCGCGAGGCGCGGTCGACGGCGTCTTCCCTTTGGCTTGCGTAGACCAGCCCCAAGCACTTCCGACACTGAAACACCGATCCGCTGTACAGGATCGCCGTCCGCCGGTTGCAGGCCGGACACCGAAACCACGGCCGCCGCCCGCCCAACGTACACGGCGTCCAGTCGAGCCGAACCGGGTACTCCGTCGACTTCGCCGTCGTGCCCGCTCCGTGGCCGTACTTCAGCAAGACATACCCCGAGTCCGGGAAGCCCTTCACCAGGATCGCCGCCGCGCCGTGGCGGTGCGGCCAGAGCTTGGCGACCCAACCGCCTAAAGAAAGTGCGCCGTCGCGGTGCAGTTCACGCACGTCGAGCGAGTGATGATCATCGGTCGTCGGCTTGCCGCCCGTTCGGCTTCGACCGCCGCTGCCCAGTCCGGCCATCACGTCCCCTCCGTCGCGGATTCGTCCGAAATCAATTGGGAAAAGGATCTTTTGCTTGGACGACGGCGTTCCATGAGTAGTTCCAAGACACCCGTTCGCACGTCCTTTTTTGATGTTCACATTCGCTCATTCAGACGGCGGGCGGGCCGGTTCACCGAACCGCTTCCACCGTTTCCGTTCAAAGCGGACGATTTCCATCGCCTTGCCAATGAAGATTCTTTTGATAATGTTAATTTTGCGCCGCCGGTCCCGTCGGCCGCCGATCCGATCTTCATACCGTTCTGAGGTACGCCCATGCCCAGCCGGTCGACCGATCTACGCGCCTTCGCTCGTCGCGGGGCCCGTCTCCTCCGCGCCGCCCTCTTCGGAACCGGTTCGCCGCGGACGGGCCGACTTCCCTGGACCTTCCAGACCCTGGAAGAGCGGTCGCTCCTCTACGGCGACTCCTTCGTCGACGCCCACATCGTTCCGCTCGCCGTCGGCGAAACCGCGGTCGTTGAGGGGGCGATCGGCGACGAACCGACCGGTGCGTCCGACATCGACCTCTTCCGCGTCCACCTCGCCGCCGGTCAAAAGCTCGTCGTCGACGTCGACGCTTTGCAGCGCGACGACGGTTCGCCGGGAAGCACGCTCGACGCCACCGTCAACGTCTTCGACGACTACGAGGGCTGGTCGTGGGTGCGGTCGTTCGACGGCGTCGATCCGGAAACCGGCGTCTTCTCCGGCGACCCGGTCGCCACGTTCATCGCCTGGGCGGACGGCGACTACATCGTCGGCGTCAGCAGCTCGCCGAACGACGACTACTCCCCCTACGACGGCTACGTTTACGCGCCGGGCGGGTCGACCGGCGGCTACGTTCTTCGGTTCACGGCCTCTGCCGCCGTTCTGCCGATCGTTTCGGGCCTGGGGCTGGTCGTCGACGACGGCGTCCCCGGCGACCTTGTCTCGACCCGTCCGGTCGTCCGCGGCGTGGCGGAGACCTTTGACGTCGGCTTCGAGTCGGCCGTCGTCGAAATCGACGTGAACGGCGACGCCTGGCCCGACGCGACGGTGACGCCCGACGCCGCCGGCGCGTTCACGTTCGACGGGACCGGGTGGTTCGGCTACGGCGCGAGGACGATCGCCGCGCGGGCGGTGAGTCTTTCGACCGCCGGCGGCTCGCTCGTCGGCCCTTGGTCGTCGTTCGCCTTCACGTACGAGCCGCCGCCGAACGACCCGCCCTTCCTCGTGAACGTCGGTTTTGCGCACGGCGTCGACGACGGCGTTGTGCGCAATGCGACCCTCACCGGGGTCGCGTCGAACGACGGGCCGACCGGCAGCCTGCTCGTTCAAGTCGACTGGACCGGCGAGGGCGGAACTCTGCCGTCGTACGGCGTCGACGCCGCCGGCCGGTTCGTGGTCCGCCCGTACGAACTGCCGGCCGGCTCGTACGCGCCGACGGTGATCGTCTGGGAGTGGGACGCCGCCCGCGGAGTTTGGATTTCCACGTCGTCGACCATGCCCCTCTTTCAGTTCGACCCCGCGCCAGTCGTGACGCTCGGCCTGCTCGACGATACGCAGACCCCCGGCGACGGCGCGACGACCAACCGGACGATCGCCGGCCAGTTTTGGGACTCGACCTACTGGCAGTCCGTGGTCGCCATCGAACTGGACGTCGACGGTGATGGGCTTCCCGCTGAACTCTTCGACCCACCCCAAGGCGACGGGCGGTTCACTTGGACGCCTTCCGCCTTGGCCTACGGCGCCGCCGTGGTCCGCGCCCGCGTTCACTTCGACGATTGGGAGCTCAACGAGCAACGGCTCGGCCCTTGGACGACGTTCGCTTTCGTCTACGAGCCGCCGCCGAACGCCGCGCCGACGGTCGCCTCGTTCCTCCCGACGCGCGATTCCGCACCCGTCGGCGACGGCCGCACCACCGACCCGCACGTTTTCGGGACCATCGCGAACGATGGGCCGGTCGGCGGCTTGACCGTCGAGATCGACTGGGACGCCGACGGCGCCGCCGACGCGACCACGACGACGACCGCCGCCGGAGCGTTCGCCTTCGATCTGTCGACCCTCCCCTTCGGTTCGGCGGCGCTGGCGGTGCGGGCGGTCGAGTACGACGCGCCGCGGCAGAGCTGGCTCGCCAGCGGTTGGTCGACCCTGAACTTCATCTACGACCCCATCCCCGCGAACGATCCGCCGGCGATCCTGGCGGTCGGTCTGGTGAACGACACCGGGACGGCGGGCGACGGCCGGTCCCACGACGGCCGGATTGTAGTGACGGTCGGTGACGACCGGACGGCGGCCGGCCTCGTGGTCTTCGTCGATTGGAATCAGGACGGCGCGGCCGACGTCTCGGCTACGGCGGCGGCCGACGGAACGGTCGTCTTTCCGCCGTTCGGCGTCGCGCCGGGAGCGGTCGTCGTCGCCGTCTGGACGCGCGAATGGGACGACGACCGCCAGGCGTGGCAGCAAAGCGCCGTCGCGACGTGGTCGTTCGAACTGCTCGCCGACCAGCCGCCGACGCTCGCCGCCGTCGGCGTCGAGGGGGGCGAATGGCGGGCCATGACGGCGTGGCAGGGGCTGGTCGCGCCGAGGCCGACGATCGTCGGTTCGGTCGAAAGCGATTCCGGCTGGACGAACGTCCTGGTCGACGTCGACTGGACGGGCGACGGCACCTTCGACCAATCGGTCGCGCCATCTGCCGACGGCGCGTTCCGCCTCGAAGGGGCGATGTGGGAGTCGGGCCGCTACAACGCGACGGTGCGCGTCCGCGAATGGAACCACACGACTCAGACGTGGTCCGTCGGAACGGTGGAAAGCACGTCTTTCCTTCTGACGGGTCAAGATTTGTCTGGCTCGATCAACGGATATCTTTATCAGAGTCATGCAAACGTTTGGCTCTGGCCCGCAGACGGCGTCGCAGGCACCGTCCTTCGACGTTCGGCTTCGCTCGAAGGGTATTCCATACTCGACGACCGATCAGACGGGTCTTTGATCTATTCCAATATCGGCGGCAGAATGTACGATGGTATGCCGTTTCCCGGTGACCACCCTGAATTGTTTCTCAGTCAAGCTTTCATGGGTTCATTCGTCGTCGACTGGACCGGCGATGGTGTTTTCGACGCGCGCCTCTTTGTCAAAGAGGACGGCAGCTTCACCATCCCTGCGACGCCGCTGGCCGGCGATGTCGTCATCCGAGTGGGTTTCTCCATTTTCGTCGAGCAATTCTCGCCGTGGGACTACCATCTTTATTTGATGAATCGCCACGAATACGTCACATGGGGGGAACCACTTTCGTTTAGATTCGAACCCCCCGCGGCCGCCGCCCCTGAGTTGACGACGCTCTACGTCGGTCAGGGAGACTTGGTCTGGACCCGGGACACCATCGTCCAAGGAACCGTCGCGAATCCTGACGGCCTTTTGGATCTGCGGGTTGAGTTGGCGTGGGGGAACGGGGCGACCGCCGGGGTTTCCGTACCCGTGGCGGAGGACGGCTCCTTCAAATACGCTCCGCCGGCGTTTTCGCTTCCCGACGGCCCCGGTTCCGTGTCGGTACGGGTCAGCGGCTTGGACCATCCCTTTCAGACCCGCCGGTACAGCGGTTGGCAGACTCGGACGTTCGTCTCCGATCAATTCGCCTACACGCGACCCAGTTTGTCCCTCGTGGCCGACACCGGTGATCCGAACGATCTGATTACGGAAAACGCGTCACTTCGGGTGTCGATCGGCCAAAACTTCTTCCAAGGCTTCGATGCGGCGTTCGGTTCGAGGCGACACTACCATGTGGAGTTGGATTGGACGAACGACGGCGTCTTGGATGATTTGCTTTTCGTAACACCCCAAACCGTGATTCAGCGTGGGGAGTACGTTCAGCTCGCAACGACGTCGCGAAAGCCAATGTCCGGGGAAGTCGTGGCGCGGGCGCGCCTCGTTGAGTCTTTTTCCGTGAACGGCGGGTCGTGGGAGAATTTCTACAGCGAATGGGGCGCGCCCTTGCGGTTCGTCTACAACGACCCCGACCCCTCCCCGGCGCCCCGCATCGAAGGTCTGACGATCAATTACTCTCAGTCCTTCGTCAGCGGCCGATTCGTTGATTTTATGGGGGTTGATCCGCGCGTCGAAATCGACTGGAACGACGACGGCGTGGCCGACCAATCGGTCGGCGCGAACGAAGACGGCTCCTTCCTCGCCGTATCGCCTTTCCCCCCGGCGCCCAGCGGTCCCGTCACGATCCGAATCCGCACCAGCGGAGTGGATGGCAGTACGATCGGCCGCTTCGTCGGCCCCTGGTCGACGTATTCGTTCACTTCCACATGGCTCTACGACAACGCGCCGCGGGTCCGCCTCGCGGTCGACACCGGCGAACCCGGCGACGGCATCACCACCGATCCGAGCGTCCGCGTCGAATGGCGCACCCTGCCGAACTCCCCAGGCCGTCCACCAGCGCACAACACTAGTTATTACAACAACGGCGACGTGATTTTTGATGAATTCGTCGAGGTCGATTGGGACGGGGACGGCTACGCCGACGCCTTCGCAATGAACTCGGTCGACGCCGTTCGGCCGTGGAACCTGCCCTATGGCCGCTACGAGGTCGTCGCCCGCACCGTCTCGATTAAAATCATTGTCGGTTCGGCGGCGCCGGCGGAGATTTTCTATGGCCCCTGGGGCGAGCCGACGGTTCTTCAGTACGTCGCCGCCGACCCGCCGCCGAACGATCCGCCGACCGTCGACCTGTTCCAGCCCGACCCAAGGGTCGTCGAGGACGGCGTCGCCCGCGCCCCGATCTTCCAGGGGACGATCGGCGACGACCACGACCTCCTCGACGGCGCGACGGTGGAGATCGACTGGAACGGCGACGATGTCGCCGACGCGACGACGACCACCGACCACGACGGCAACTTTTCGGTCTTCGTACCGATCGGGACGCCGGGCGTGGTCTTAGTCCGCGTCCGCGTCCGGGAATGGGACGAGCTCCGCGGCCGCTGGCTGACGGGCGGTTGGGCGTCGGCGCAGCTCGACTTCCAGCCGCCGGTGGTCCTGCCGGCCCCGACGCCGGAACAGGCGGCCGCCCAACGCGACTCGGAGCTGCGCGCGGCGATCGAGGCGGCCGAGACGGCCGTCGCCGCCGCCGCCAGAGCGCGTGACGAGGCCATAGCCGCCGCGGACGCCGCCCGGACCACGGCGTTGACCACGGCGCTAAGCACGTTGAACACGGCCTTGGCCAACGCCCGCACGGCGGCGGCCGACGCCAAGGCGGCCGCGACGAACCTGCTGAACGCCAGCCTGGGCGTCTTCGGCACTGTGCTGGACGACTACGCCTTTGAAGAGTTCAAGTGGCCCGACGCCCCGGTCGAACCGACGATCCCCGCCGCCCCCGTACCGCCGGCTTTTCCAAATCGCGAAACGCCGTCCTTCCGCCCCGAAGACACCGCCGCTTACCGCCAAACCGAACTCTCCCTCCGCGCCGCCCGCGACGCCGCTCTTCGCACCGCCGACGAGGACTACCAAACCGACGTCGACGCGGCTCAA
The DNA here is from genome assembly GCA_051648425.1 of Planctomycetia bacterium. Classification (GTDB taxonomy): domain Bacteria; phylum Planctomycetota; class Planctomycetia; order Kolteriales; family Kolteriaceae; genus JBOFFD01. Next base: position 328 of record JBOFFD010000752.1, on the reverse strand, counting down.
CAGGAGTACGACGGGAAGGTTCCCATCGCGGACGGCGATCGCGTGACGGCGCTGAATCTCGCAAAGCAGTCGTTCGATTCGACGATGGCTCAACTGAACTTGGATCTTACAGACTGGTTGGCGGCCTCTAAGGACGCATACCAAACGGCTCGCAACGAAGCGTCGGAAGACCTGCAGGACGCCTATGCCGACAGCCAGGCGAAATACGACCAGGAAATGGAAGGGCCTCAAGCCGATCGCGCGGAAGTCTCCGAGTACCCAGACGAAGAAGACTTGGGAATCCTGCGCGACTTCGACAACGCTCATATTGTGGCGATTGGAAACCAAA
>JBOFFD010000751.1:0-8092 GCA_051648425.1 Planctomycetia bacterium | reverse complement strand
TTGGGGCAACTTGGGGGCCTGCGGGACGGCAAGTGCGAAGCCGCCGCCAGGTGCGAGTTGGAAGTAATCTTGGCTGCCCGACCCCGGTCCGCCGGCGCTCAATTCGCGGTATCGCACCTCGGCGGTCGGCAGATCGTTCAACATCTGCACCCGTGAGACCCACGCGGCGTTCGAGCCGGCCTTTTTCGTCATGCCGGCAAGCTCGGTCTTCATCTGTTCGATGGTGGCCTTGAGTTCGGTCAGCGTCGCCACCAGGTCGGGGTTCGGCCCGGGCGAATTCGCCACCTCGGCGGTGACGACCGCCATCCGCGCTTCCAGCGACCGCGTCTTATTCCACGCCGCCACCGCCGAGCGCACCGCTTCCATTCGCGCCTTTTGCAGCTTGGCTTCCGCCATGCGAATCTCGGCGTTCGCCGCCGCCACGTCGGGGTGGTTGTTCGACGCCGCTTCGATCACCAATTCCAGCGATTCCGGCGCTGTATTCGTCAGCCGGTTCAGCCTGAAACGGACCACCGAATCGTAATCCACATCACCCGGCGTCGGTTCAGCCACGTCGTTCGGCGGCGGCGTCGGAACGGCCCCAGCCGGCTGTGTGACCACCGACTTTGAAGCGGTCGGCGGCGTCGGCTTGGGCGGGTCGGCCGGCGCCAGGGACGTCGTCAGGCAAAGCCCGACGAGCGCCAGCCGCGCCGGTCGATCAATGAAGTTTCGCATCGCTTGCATGAGTCTTCTCCTTTTGTCGCTCCAGTTTGAGCGCCATCAGCAACCAGTGGTCTTCTTTGGGTGAAATCGATTGCTGTTCGGGGGTGGCGACCGCCAGCGCGGCGGCGTAGCGGCGGGTCGCCAGGGCGATTTGATCGGGGTTCCGCGCTAGAACGTCGGCTTCGCGCCGTAGACGTTCATACCGGTCGACGCGCGGCTTGGGAGCAACCTTCGGCTTCCCGCCTGTTCCCGAAGCGTACCGCGACGGACTTTTCTTCACCAGGGCCGCCGTGGGCGTCGGTACTTGCTCGACGACGGCCGGCCGTTCGGTCGTTCCAACATCGGCGCCGAACGGCAGCAGGCCGGCGGTCAGCACGCCGGCGGCGTATGTGCCCAGAAGCGCCGTTCCTCGCAACGCCCACCGGCCCGCCCGGCGGTTCCGCTGCATGCGGGCGGTGCGCCGCCACAGGTCGTCGCGGCGCGCCGGGTCGATTTCGCCCGCCGGCGCGGCGTTCGCTTCCAACAACCGATCGAGTTCGTCGTCGTTCATGATCTTTTCCCGCCAGCCGCGATCGGATTCTTTTCGACGGCGCGAACCGAATCGTCCGGTCGGCGGTGGCCGTCGCGGAAGGCGGCCCTGGCCCGTGTCAGCAGCGATTCGACCGCCTTTTCGCTCTCGCACCACTCGGAGGCGATGCGCGCCACGCTCCAGCCGTCGAGGTATTTCGCTCGCAGCACCGCTTCGTGTTTGGCGGACAACCTGTCGAGCGTTTCGGCCACCGCCGCCGACTCGTCGTCAACCTCGGCTCCCCGCGGATCGACGACCGTATCGGGCAGCGGTTCTTCGCACCGGCGGTTTCGGCCGCGCAGCAGGTTGCGCAGATGGTTCACCGCGATGCCCCGCAGCCAGTCGGCGAACGACGCTTGGTTCGGGTCGAAGGCGGCGATCCGGCGAACCGCCGTCAGCCAGGTTTCCTGCACCACCTCGTCGGTCCAGTCGGCCCGCCGGCCGCACCGCCACTGCGCGAACCGGCGCAGCGGTTCGTACTGCTCGTCGTACCACCGCCGCCAGGCGGCTTCGTCGCCGGCGAGCACGGCGCGGCGCAGCATCGCTTCTCGAAGCCGGTCGTCCGCCGACATTCCCGGACCCCCCGCGCCACGCCGTCCCTGTGTAAGGAGATTGTCCGACACCGGCGGAATCCTTCGAGGCCGCGAAGAAAAAATGCCCTGGAACCGAACCGTCGACGGCGCGCGTCGGTAGAAAAGCTCGATCATCCGGCCGAACGGCTCGGTCAAGAAGGGCTTTTCGATGCTGACGGTCGCCGAACTTCGCGCCAGCCTCCCCCGCGCCGGCCGACTGGAATGGATCGGCCTCAGCCCGGCGCCGCGCGGCCCCGTGGTCGCGGTGGAACGGGCGGTCGTCGAAGTCGGCACGGGCCTCGTCGGCGACCACCATGCTTCGCGCCGCCGCCAGACGCCGTCGAACCGCCAAGTCACGCTTATCCAAGCCGAACACCTGCCGGTCGTCGCGGCGCTCTTGGGACTGCCGGCCGTCGAACCCCATTTGCTGCGGCGCAACCTCGTCGTCTCCGGCATCAACCTGCTGGCATTGAAAGACCGCACCTTCCGCATCGGGAACGTGCTGCTGCTCGGCACCGGCCCCTGCGCCCCCTGTTCGCGGATGGAGGAAACTTTCGGCCCCGGCGGCTACAATGCGGTTCGCGGCCACGGCGGCGTCACCGCCCGCGTACTAACCGGCGGCGAGATTCGCCTCGGCGACGCCGTCGATGACGTTGAAGTCGCGTGACGATTCCCTGGTCGAGTACGTGAAGGCGGGACGGGTGCGGATGCGTCGATCATTCTGGGCGTGGCGGATTTCGGTCGTCTGCGTCGCGGCGGCGACGATCGGCTGCGACGCCAAGCCGCCGGCGAAAACCTCCGCCGCCGCCGGTCCCGCGCGCTTCGACGGCGTCGCCCTGAAGATCGCGGTGGAAGCCGGCTCGCCGCTGGAAGACGCCGTCAAACTGCGGGCCGCCGAGTTCGACGCCCGCACCGGCGCGACCACCAGCGTCGTCGTGGCGCCGACGGTCGCGCCGACGGCCGACGTGGTCGTGGCGTCCGGCGTGGGGCTGGCCGACGTCGAATTGCTGGAGCCGTTGCCCGCCGACCTGCTGGACGCCGTCGACGTCCGCTATTTGGACTTCCCCGTTCTGTACCGGCTCGTCTTGAACAACCGGTTGGGGAAAGCGGTTGCGATGCCGCTCGCCGGCGACCGCCTGGCGTTGTGGTACCGCCGCGACCTGTTCGACGACGCGACCCTGTCGGCCGCCTTTCGCAAGCAGCACCGCCGACCGCTGGCGCCGCCGGTCGATTGGGACGAGTACCACGAAACGGCGGCGTTCTTCCACGAGCAGGCCGCCGCCGCGAAGGAGAAGGACTCGCCGCTGGCCGGCGTGGCGTTCGGGTGCGTCGAGCCGATGGACGGCTCGTTGGAAACGGCGCGGGTGTTGTTGGGCCGGGCCGCCGGCTACGGTAAAGGCCCGAAATGGAAGTCGTTCGTCCTCGATAGTGAAACCGGTCGACCGTTGTTGGACCGCGGAGCGTTCGGTCGGGCGCTGGCCGACGCGCTGGCGGTGCAGCCGTTCTCGCCGGCCGTTGGTGGCAAGCCGATCGACGCCGTCGCCGCCCGCAAGGCGTTCCGCGACGGGAAGGCCGCGATGCTGCTGTCGCGCGTGCCGCCGACGCTGCCCACCGAAGGCGCCGACGTCGGCCCGGTGGCGCTGAAGTTCGCCGTCGCCCGCCTACCCGGCGGCCGGGTGGTCTTCGACCCCAAGACCGGCGCCGTCGAAAAACTCGACCAGCCGAACCGCTGCGTCTACATGGCCGGCGGCGGTTGGCTGTCGGCCCTGCCTGGCGGCGCCGAACCGGCGAACCGACCGGCGGCGCTCGCGTTGCTGCGGTTCCTCCACCTCAAAGACGACGTTTACTACCTCGTCCAAGGCGCCCGCGGAGGCCTGCTGCCGGTGCGTCCCGACCTGCTCGAAGAATCGGCCCGTTTTCGCGGCTACGGCTTGCAATCGACGGTCGTCAGCCGGCTGTTCGAGCAGACCGGCGACGATTTCGAGGCGGAAAACTGGACCTCCGACCCCCGCGCGCCCGGCGGATCGACCCTGTTGAACGCACTGGGACCGCCCGTCGGCGCCGCGTTCGCCGGCAAGACGCCCCCGGCCGCCACGATCGCGGAGGCGCAGGCCGCTTGGACGAAAATCGTCGAAGCCGGCGGACCGGCGTTCGTCGCCGCGCTGCGCGATGGTTTGGCACTTCCCGCCTTGCCGTCGACGGCCGCGTCCGCCGAACCGGCTTCGATACCCGCCGGTCCCACCGCTCCATTGGAAACGAACTCTGTGAAGGACGCTCCATGAGCATCTGGCGCGACGCCGATCGTTTGTACGCCCACCCGCCGAAGAACCGCATCACCTTGGGAGAAGGAAACACGCCGCTGGTGCGGTCGCGCCGCCTCGGACCGGCCGCCGGTCTGAATCGGCTGTACTTCAAACTCGACTACTGCAACCCCACCGGTTCTTACAAAGACCGCTTCGCCGCCGGCGCCGTTTCTTACATGGTGGAGAACGGCAAGAACGCTTGCCTGGCGACCTCCAGCGGCAACACCGGTTCCTCACTGGCCGCCTACTGCGCCGCCGCGGGAATCCGCTGTGAAATCGCGATCGTCCACCACGCCCCGATCGGCAAGCTCCGGCAGATGATGTGTTACGGCGCCGACATCTACCGCATTGAAGGTTTCGGCGTCGACGCGGCCGTTTCGGATTTGGTGATCGCGCGACTGAAAGAACGGGCGGCGGCCCCGACCGCGTCGCTTCAGATCAGCGCGTACAAATACTGCCCCGAGGGGATGGCCGGCGTTGAGACATTGGGGTACGAACTGGCCCGGCACGACGCGGCGGGCGAGTTCGACGGCCGACTGGCGCACGTCTTTTGTCAAGCCGGCGGCGGCGGTCTGACGCTGGCGGTCTGTCGCGGCCTGGAAACGATGGCGCGGGAAGGAATCGTGCCGCGAAGCCCGAAGGTCCACTGCGTGCAGCCGGCCGGCAACGACACCATCGTCACCCCGCTGCGCGAAGGCGCCGTTCAGGGCCGGGCGGTGTCTTGCACGACGCAGGTTAGCGGCCTGCAAGTTCCCGGCGTCATCGACGGCGACCAGGTCATCGCCGCGGTGCGCCGCTGCGGCGGCACGGGCTGGGCCGTGGAGGACGCCGAGACGTTCGCCGCCCAAGCCCGGCTGGCCCGCGAGGAAGGAATCTTCTGCGAACCGGGCGCCGCGGTGCCGGTGGCGGGCGCCTTGAAGGCCGCCGCCGAGCGCGGTCTTGACCCCGACGACGTGGTGGTTTGCACCATCACCGGCTTCGCGTTCAAAGACCCGCCGTCCGTCGAACGGATGCTGAACGGCGTCGACTGCCCGCTCATCACCCCGGACCAATTCCTGGCGCGCGTGTAAGAACCACCGCCGTGATGGACTACGGCTGCGAGACGCCCGCCGGCGGATCGAACGTTCTTACACCGGTCGCTTTCGTCTTACGGGTGTAGACTTTGTCGGCGGTCGTCACGTACAGCACCTCCGACTTCGGACCGCCGAACTTCACGTTCGCCAAAAAGGCGTTCTGCGGTTTCACAATGACGCCGCTCAACCGACCGATCGGGTCGAACACCTGCAACCCCGCGTTGGTGGTGACGTACAGTCGGCCGGCCGTGTCGACCGTCATGCCGTCGGCGCCGCTTTCCTTCGCGCCGCCGACCGTCCGCACCGTGTAATACCCTTCCTTCGCCGACAACGAACCGTCGGCTTCGATGCGGAACGTCCACAACTTCGACCCGGCCGAGTCGGCCACCACCAGCGTTTTTTGGTCGGGCCAGAAGGTGATGCCGTTCGGCCGTTCGATCCCCTCGTCGACGACCGTCTTCTTACCTTCGGCAAGGCGCCAAACTTTCTTCGCCCCGGTCTCGGTGAAGTAGATTGTACCGTCGTGCGCCACCGTAAGATCGTTGGCGGCGACGTCGGTCGCCAGCACCGTCGGTTCGCCCAGCGGCGTCGCGGCGACGTCGTACGAAACGACCTTCTTCGCGCCGATCTGACACACGTACAGCCTGCCGTCGGCGCCGAACATCATGCCGGCCGGCTTGCCGCAATTCGACGCGACGACCGTCGCCGACCCGTCCGACTCCAGCCGCAGGATTTGATCGGCGCCGGGATCGGAAAAGTAGAAGACGCCATTCTTGTCGAACGCCGGCCCTTCGGTGAACTTGAACCCTTTGGCGGCCAGCTTCCAGGGTTCGCCGTCGATCAGCACCTGCGACAACGGCATATCCTGGGCGACCGCCGACCCAACGGCCGAGGCGACGCAGACGACGGTGAGAATCGCGCGCAAGTAATGATTCACTGGCGAACTCCGAATGAGGTGGTGGAAGGCGGCTAACAAGACATGATGACTTGCGCCACCGAGTTACTTCTCGGCGTCGGTCTTCGGCTTGTAGTCGCGCCAGAGCCATTTCAGCGATTCGGGCATCAGGGCGCCGCCGTGTTTGCCGTTGTGACCGCCGACGCCGAACTCGAACTTGTAGTCGTAGCCGGCGAACTTCAGCGCCGCCGCCATTTCCTGGTTCGCCAACGGCCAGTTGCCGTGCAGATTGTCGAGGTCGCCGGAGCCGTCCTGCATGAAGATGCGGATCGGCTTCTTTTCCGTCTTACGAACCAGCGCGTGACAGACGTGGCCGCCGCGGATGTTGGTGAAGCTGCCGACGTGACTCAACACCTTGCGGAATTCGTCGGGCCGTTCCCAAGCGACCGTCCAAGCGCAGATGCCGCCGGACGAAATGCCGCCGATCGCCCGGCCTTCGGGGTCGGTCGTCAGATTCACTTTTTTACCGACCTCCGGCAGGATTTCTTCAAGGAGGAACCGGGCGTATTGGTCGCCGAGCGAATCGTACTCGAAGCTGCGGTTCAAGCGCGGCTTGGCCTTCGGGTCGGACGCCGGCGCCACGCCGGGGTTGACGAACACCGCCACGATCACCGGCAGTTCGCCGCGGGCGATGAGGTTGTCCAGTACGATCGGCACGCGGAATTCGCCTTCGTCGCGCATGTAGTTGCCGCCGTCCTGAAACACCATGACGGCGGCGGGCGTCTTAGCGTTGTACTGCGCGGGGACGTACGTCCAGCAGTCGCGGACGGTGCCGGGGAAGATGGTGCTCTTCCACTCGAACTTCTCGATCTTACCTTTCGGGACGTCGGCGTTCCGCTGCGAGTCGGGCCCGAGCTTGTACGGCTCGTCGGCGCGAGCGGCTGACGACGCGGTCGGCGCGAAGCCGACGGCGCAGAACAACAGGGCGACGACGGCCGATCGATGGTGAAGCGGCATGACGCGGTTCCAGGTTGTCAGAGATTGGTAATGTCAGCGCTGAAATCTGAGGAAATGTGTAGAAAAACAAACGGGCGGCGTCGACGGTGGGATCGACGCCGCCCGCAAGTTGGAAGCGAGGAAAGCGGCCGGTTTCAGCGGAAACGGCCGACGCCGAACGGCGTGCGAACGACGGTGCGTCCAAAAACTCCGCGACGAACGCTGAACGGGTAGCCCACCACCACCGGCGCGACCGCGACGGGCGCCACGTACTGGACCGGCGCGGCGTATACCGGCGCGGGCCCATAGTACGCCGCTTGGGCGACGAACGGTGACGGGGCCGGCACGAACGCCGGCGCGTACGGTTGGAAGGGGACGGCCGGCACGTAGAACTGGGCCTGGGCCGAATCGGCCGAAGCCGCCGCCAAGAGTGCGACCGCGGCGGCCGTCGTCCAGTATCCGGTTCGTTTCATCGCAGAATCTCCCTACGACGCGGGCGCGTCCCAATGGTTGCCGAATGATACCTCGGTATCAACATAGGCAGTATAGGTTGATCGTCCGAAGGCGTCGAGCGGAGCGCCTCGTGAACCGTTCGCGCCACGGCGCCCGCCACATTGATTTTTTCACGTCAAAGCGACGAATCGACTCTTTCGACCTTGCGGACGACGGCATGGATTTCCACCATATCTTCAGAGTCACTACGGAGATTTTTCCAACGACCTTCGCCGCGACCAACCATTGCGCCGCCGGTCGGACCAACACCACGGAGTCGGACGGGATGTCCCAAGACCGCGCGCGTCCTCGCATCGCTGTTGTTCACTCTCGGCATCACTGGGTAGCGGTGGTCTGCATTGCCGTGGTCGCGGGCGGCGCCTGGGCGGAGGGCGTCAAGCCGGAAGATTCGCTGAAGTCGCTGAAGCCGGCCGACGGTTTGGAAGTGACCCTGTGGGCCGCCGAGCCGATGGTGGAGAACCCCACCAACA
>JBOFFD010000750.1:0-1562 GCA_051648425.1 Planctomycetia bacterium | reverse complement strand
GCCGGACCTCGAATCGACTTCCCAATCCAGGGCCGTCGCTGGAGGCGTCCAGCGTGCCGCCGTGCTGGCTGACGATCAGGTGGCTGATCGACAGTCCAAGCCCCGTCCCCTTCCCGGTGCGGTTGCGGGTGAAGAACGGCTCGAACAAATTCCGCTGCACTTCCTCGCTCATGCCGCAGCCGTCGTCGCTGACGGCCAGCACCACGCCGTCGGGGCGTTGTTCCGCCTGAATTGAGACAACGCCGCCGGGGTCGATGCTTTCCAGCGCGTTGATGGTCAGATTCAGCAGCACCTGTTTCAGTTCCTGCGGATTGACCCGAGAGACGACCGATTCCGTCGGCTCGAAGATCAGGTTCTTACCCTCGGTGCGCCCAAGATGCTGCACCATCTCCACCACGCTGCGCAAGAGCGCGACGAGGTCGGTTTCGACGCGCTCGGCCTCGCCCACCCGCGAGAAGTCGAGCAGCTTCTCGGTGATCGCCTTGCAGCGGAACGCCTCCTGCTGAATCATCTGAAGGTAGTTGTGAGCGATTTCCGACTGATCTTCGTGTTGAGTAAGAACGGGGGCGAGCCGACTTTCCAGCGCCTCGGCGCAGAAGGCGATGCTGGCGAGCGGATTGTTGATTTCATGCGCCACTCCGGCGGCCAGAAAGCCGACGCTGGCCAACCGTTCCGAACGAATGAGCTGCCGGCTGCGTTCTTCGACCTGCCGATTCAGACCGTGGTAGATCGACTGCAACCGGTCGGCCATTTCATTGAACGCTTCGCCGAGTTCCTGCATTTCGTCGCCGGTGTCCAATTCCACGCGGGAATCGAAGTTGCCTTCCGAAAGCCTCGTCACGAACCGATGTAAGACGCGCAGCGGCTGAAAAACGGCCCGATACCCCAGGTAGACTAAGACGATGAGCATGACCAAAACTAAGACGCTGGTGCTGTAGACGACGGCCAGGCTGCCGCGGTAATTGCGTTTGTCGGCGTCGATGTGCCGGTTGATTTCTTCATGCAGCAGGCCGCTGAGTCGGGAAAGCAGATTCCGCATCTCGAAGATCGTACCGCGGACGTTGCCGGTGAAAAACCAACTGCGGTTGGGCGTATTCACGTCCGCGGTGGGACGGAGGCCGCGAACCGATTCATTCAGATTGCGGACGCAGGCTTCGATGTCTCGAATGACGACGACCTGCGCCTCGACGTTCTGCTTGGCGAACGCTTTTTCGGAGGCGCTTTGGAGAGCGTCGCGGTAATCGCGAACCATTTCCTGAATGCGCCGGACCGCGAGGGCGGCGCCTTCGCCGCCGCGCGATCGCGCGCCGCTTTCACCGTTCGGGGTATTGAGATCCATCAGGTCGATGAGGGTGTAGTCGACGTACCGCAACAGTTGAAGCTGTTGGTGGTGGTAGTCGAACACCTTGTTGCTGCCGCGGTAGGAATAGAGGCCGTAGAACGACCCGGCCGACAGAATGGCCGTCATTCCCAACACCAGGGCTAGACCGGCGGCGAACTTGTGCCGGATGCGCCAACGCGATCGCAAGGTGTCGTCCTCTCTCCAACCCGGGCCTCTCGGC
>JBOFFD010000749.1:0-1652 GCA_051648425.1 Planctomycetia bacterium | reverse complement strand
TACATCCCCATTGAGCCGTGTCAGCCGGTCGTCGCCGCCCTACGCACGGCCCGCAACGAGCGGATCGCCGTCGAGTTCATCGATCTGGAAAGGCAGTTTTGGCGGCCGACGTTCGTCAACCCGTCCGATCCGTATGCGTTGAAGCGGTTGTCGTTGGAGAAGTATTGCGCCGCCCTGTTGCCCGCCCTGCCCCGACCGGAGCCGGATTCGCCGCAAGACGAGCGGGTGCGTCGGATGGCGTTCGAGCTGCATCGGTTGGAACTCGACCGCCGAAAGATCCTTGCCGTGGTCAGCTTGGCCGATTGGCCGTGGATCCGCGAAGCGTACGTCGAACGACGGCTCTACCCGGACCACGAATCGTATTTCTCACCGATCGAAACCTACGGCGTCGTCGGGCGGACGCTGGCCTTTTTCATGGACGAACTGCCGTACGTGGCGGGCCTGTACGAACGGTCGCGGACGACGCTCGACTCCGACGAAAATCTGTCGATCGACGGCGTCAAGGAATTGGTGCTGGAAGCCCGCGACCGTTGGTTGGCGTCGCGCCGGGAAGACGGCGGCGACGACTGGTTGACGCCGAAACTGTTGCAGATCTTTTTTCAATACGTCCGCAACCGCACCCTGCTGGAACGCCGCCTCACGCCCGATCTTTACACGCTGGTGACGGCGGCCAAACAGATCGGCGGCGATGGGTTCGCTTTGAAGCTTTTGGAAACCGCTCGCGACTATCCCGCCGCCGCCGACCCGCCGAAACACGCCGCTCTGAAAATGGGGATCGAGCGGGCGGAACTGGCCGGCGTCGGTCAGGTCGTCTTGAAGAACCGACTGCCGGGCGTCGCCAGGGAATGGCGGACCTGCGAGCTTCGCCCCGAGCCGGCGCGGCGCGAATCGCGCCGCTGGAAGTTGCAGTGGGATCCTTACAAGCAATGCTCTTGGCCGCCCGAAGACGCCAAAATCGAAAGCTTCCACACCCACGTGCGCGATCAAGCCAAGGCGCTTCTCGGTTCCGACTTGGTCCGCACCGAAAAGTTCACGACCTCGGTGAAGGACGGCGTCGACATTCGTGAAACGCTGCGCAACTGGCACACCGGCGACATCTACGTCCGCGAGATTCCGCCGGCCCGCGGCGGCTTGGAAGTCGTGTTATTCTTGTTCGACGTCCCCGCCGATCCGAGCAAGTATCCGTGGCGCACGACGTGGCTCGCGGAGCATCAAGAAGAATCGACGCTGGGGCTCTTCGCCACCGACTTCGGCGAAGACATGGTGGGGCCGGGCATCGGGCGGGCGCAGTACGGCGGCGTCTTCTTCCTGTTCCCGCCGCGGTACATTCAAGACGTCTGGACCGACCCCCGGCTGCGGCGCACGGGGTCGCTGGAAGAGCGGCTGCTGGAAGCGGCGGTCTTCCACAGCGCCGCGAAGCACGTCGCCGTGGTTAGCCCGTGCCCGCTGAAAGCATCGTGGCGGCGAATCGCGCGCGACTACGGCAAACGGCTCGTCCATATTCGGCTGCAACGGTTCTCCGGACGCACCGTCGACCGGCTGCGGCGTTTCCATGTATTGAACGGTCAAGAGGTGCGTTCCTACGCTTCGTCGTTCATTCGCGGCGAATAGGTGTCTTCGACGGTCGGCGGCGCGCGATTCGCATCTGGAAT
>JBOFFD010000748.1:0-10207 GCA_051648425.1 Planctomycetia bacterium | reverse complement strand
CAGGACATGAACGTCGCCTTCTCGGCCCCCGTCTGGAGCGGCCCGCCCGACGACCCCGACCGCCGCGTGCTGGGCGTCTTGGGGATGTCGGTCCAGCTCGGGCAGTTCCGCGTCTTACAGGCCGATTTGGGCCAGGACCAATTGGCGGTGCTGGTCGACGTCGAGTCCGACCGCCTTGAGGAAGAAAGCCGCAAGGGGTTGGTGCTGCACCACCCTCGGCTGGGCGACCTGCGCGGCGCGGGCCGTCGCGGCGAAACGGCGGTGGTTCGGCTGGAACCCAACGTCGTCGAACGGATGGAGACGTGGCGGCGCCTGCGCCGCCGCCAGGAAGAAGCCGGCGGCGACGGCCGCGCCGCCGCCCCGCTACAGGAAGACGGCAACGTGATCGTCGACTACCGCGACCCGATCGACGCCTTCGATTCCTCGACCGGCGGCGCCGCGGCCGCTTCGTCGCGCGGCCTCTGGGTGGCGGCCTTCGAGCCGATCGTCGTCGCCAGCCGACCCGCCGAAGTGCGCGACACCGGCTGGCTGGTGGTCGTCCAAGAGCGCGTCAAGGAGTAGACCGGCTGGGATGCGACCCCCTCCGGGGCCGACGCGCCCGCAAAGGGAGGCCTCATGGACTCGCCGCTGCCGTGGCACCAGCTTTTCGGCCTATCCTGGCAGGATTTCTTCCAAGACGGACCGATCGAGGTCGAACTTGAACACGACCTTTCGCATCACAAACAATTCCTAGACGTCATCATCCATTGCCCGCAACCGGGTCCGCCCACGCGCCGGCCGCCCGACGGCTTCGAGACACTGGCCCGCTACAATCTGTTGACGTTCAAGTCGCACCAGGAGGCTCTCGACCTGGAAGCGGTTGAAGAATTGTTCGGCCACTACATCAACTACCGGAAACAGACGTCGGCGGAGGCGAAACTTGACGGTCTGCTGTCCAGAGAAGACTTCCGCCTGTTCGCGGTCTGCATCCGAAGGCCGCTGCACTTGCTGAAATCGAAAATACTGAAAGCGGTCGCGCCCGGCGTCTACGACTCGATGTACTATTCAAATCCGGTACGGGTCGTGGTGGTGCGGGAACTGCCTTTGGTGGAACACAACGCGGTGTTGCACCTGTTCAGCGTCGATCCGAAGCAGGCGATGTACGGCGCGGCTAACTACCGGCCCTATTCGGGTTTGACGAGCACGCTTCTGCTTAGGTTCGCGGAACGTTATGAAAGGGAGGGAAACGACGTGATCGGAAAAGAACTGCAGGAAATGCATCGCCAGACGGTAAAGGAAGTTCTGAGGAAATCCAGCATCGCGGACCGGTTGGAAGGCGTGCCGATCGAACAGCGGCTGGAAGGCGTGCCGGTCGAACTACGGCTGGCGGGACTGACGGACGACGACCTTCGCGACCTGGCGCCGGAGGCGCGCGAAGCCCTCGCCACCCTGCGTCGACTGCTAGAGAAGAAGATTCCGCCGTCGTCCTGAAAAATGCGTCTCCTTCCGCCGCCAGGGTCATTCAACGATTGAGATTGCCGCGAATGGTGAAAGCGGCTTCGCTGAAGGCGAGCGGTGGGGACGCCGTCCGTCACCGTGAAGCCGAAACATGCCGCCCCTTTCCCCGCAGGACGCCTTTCTCGTCGTCGACGACCCCCGCAGCCGCCGTCCCACGTTGGCTCGAAGCCCGGCTCGCCGCCGAGGGCCGATCGGTCGACGTTTTGGCCATCGACGGCAAGACGCTGCGCGGCAGCCGCGACGGTGAAATCCCCGGCGTCCACCTGCCGTCGGACTACGCCGCCCAGGCCGGCGCGGTGCTGGCCCAGGTGCGGGTCGACGCCAAAACCAACGAACGCAAGGCGGCGTTGGAACTACGCGGGCTGCTGCCGGCCGACCGGCGGGGGAGGATCGTCAACGGCGACGCCATGTTCCGCCAACGCGACCTCTGCCGGGAGGGCGCGACTGCGGCGGGCACTACGTGTTCACCGTGAAGGACAATCAGAAGAACCTGCGGGTAGACGTCGCGGCGGGGCTGACGTTCGAGCGGCCGGGTGCAGCCAGTTTCTCTGGTGGTGAAGGCGTAGTTTGGTAGATTTTGGTAAAGGAAGGGAAACGACCTCGAACAAGGATGTTCCAATACCTACCGTGACCATCGAGATCCCGTCGGAGAGTTGAAGCGCTCGTCCGCCGCGTGCTTGCTCTCGACGAAGAACTTCAGGCGCTCGCCCTCTCGGCGCCCGACGGCTCCGTCCTCGACGTCTGCGAATCCGCCGTCGTCCCCAAGTCCCGCGAACTCGCCCGGCAAGTCCTTTCCAACGCCGTCGCCCATCGGATCGAGGCCGCCGAAAAAAAGGGGCCCCGCTCCGCGTCTGCTCCTGCGGCCGGCCCAAGGAAAACCGCGGCCCCGGCGAACGAACCTTCCTGACCTCCGTCGGCGTTCTACCGTTGCGGCGCCGCCGGCGACTACGCCGTCGACGCCGTCCTCGGTCTAACCCACCGTTACAGCAAGATCGTCCGGAAGCACGCCTGTCGGCTTGCCGCCGACGTCTCCTTCGCCAAGGCCGCCGAACACCTCCGCGAAACCCTCGACGTCCGGCTCGCCCCCGAGACGATCCGCGGCCTCGTCGAAGCGCACGGCAAGGCGATGGCCGAGTTCCAACCGCGCGACGAAGCGACGGCGCAGGCGTTCCGCCAAGCCTCGGGCGAGGTGGAATTCGCCGTCGACGCCGGCAAGGTGAACACCCGTGAAGAGGGGTGGAAGGACCTGTAGATCGCGGTGCTTTCCAAGCGCGAGGCGGGCGCCCCGGAAACGCCGGCCGAGTGGTGCGACGAGGATCGGCTGCCGGCGGCGACGATCGCGGTGGCGTTCGCGATGATCGCCGCGTCGAAGACGTTTCGTCGCTGCTGGGGGGTCGCGGCTGAAGCGGTTGGGGGTCGCCGCGAACGCCGGCGTGCACGTCCTGGGGGACGGCGTCGAGTGGATCTGGAAGTCGGCGGATCGAGCGCTGACCGGATGCCGGCAGACGCTCGACGTCTATCACGCCTGCCAGAGGTTAGGCGGATTCGCCGCGGCGGTCTTCGGCGAGGGGGCGGCGGCGGCGACGACGGCGTTCGAGCGGAGGCGTTCGCTGCTGATCGCGGACGGTTGGGACGGGGTCTGCGGTTGGGTGTCGGAGTTGTTGTCGTTGGACGACGCGGCCGAGCGGGAGCGACGCCGAAAGGCGACGGAGAAGCTGCTGGGATGCTCCGTGAAGCTCCACGATGCGGCTGAACGACCAAGAGCGGCTGGCGAGCGGCCGGGCGATCGGCAGCGGCGTGGTGGAGGGCTGGACGAAAACACTGGGGCTGCGGCTGAAGGCGCGCGGGGCGCGATGGAACCCGTCGAACGTCCGTCCGATGGCGATCCTGGTGTGCGTGCCCCACTCGGTGCAATCGGAGGCATACTGGGCGCTGGCCGCATGCCTCCCCAGAGAATCTGGCTGCACCCGTCTCTCCCGGCGCGGAAACCGCCTTGCGTCGCGGAAGGTCGCGTGGTATCCGCCGACCCTATTCGAGGGGGCGGGCGGCGTCGCGCGACGCCCCGTCGACCGTCCGAACCACGGGGCAGGAGACGATTCGTGACGACCGACCAGCAGTTGCACGAGCTGTACTACGAGTTGGGCGAACGGCACGAGGCCCGGCACGAAATCGACCAAGCCGCCGACCAGTTCGCCCTTTCTCTGTACTACGCCAAGCGCATGAACGACGGCGCGAAAATCCGCCGATCGAAGGAAGGCGTCGCCCGGTGCAACGGCGGCCACGTTGCCGGCAAAGACGCCGTTTCACCGCTGTTCTTCGCTCAATTGTTGCTGCGCTACCCGGTCGATGAATCGCAGCGGGCGCTGGTGCGGCTGAAACAGACGACGCCCGACGCCGCCCCGTCGTCCGCGCCCGTCGTCGCCGCGACCGCGACCGAAGACGACGTCTTGGGCATCGGCCTGCCGCTCGACCCGTCGATTTGGCTGTCCGACGGCGGCCCGAAGTCAACGGCGCCGTCCGCGCCCGCCGTCGACGCGCCGTTCCCCAAGCCGTTCTTCAACCTCGACGCGCCGATCTCGGCCCCGATGAGCGACGGCGGTCCGCGGTCGACCGCCGGCGGCTACGCGAAGGAGAATCCATTCGCGGTCGGGTCCGCCCCGGCTCGGCCGTTCAACCAAACGCCTGTCGTTCCGATGGAAGCCGCCACGCCGAGCGGCTACGCCCATGCCGTCTGGCCCCCGGTCGGCTATGCTTCGGCGCCGCCGTCGAGCTACGCCCCCGGCCTGCCGACCGGCCTGCCCACGACGCCGACCGGCGGCGTCGGCGACCTGCACGGCCATCAGATTTTCGATCTCGGCGCCGGCAACCTCGCCCCGCGCTACGACCCCCTCCGCATCACCGACGACGTGCAGTTGCGCGAAAGCGTGATGGCCCGATCGCGGCGCGACCGCCGTCGGCACGGCGCCGGCCCCAGTCCGTTCCTACAGTCGGTCAGCATTATGACGGCGATTCTGGGCGTGGGAGCACTCGGCTTCTTCACCCGCGAATTGACGCCGGTGCTGTCGAAGATCGACGTGGAAAAGATTCTGCGGGTACTGACGAACCCGGCCGACGTCAACGAAAATCGGCCGGAAATGGCGGCGACCGAATCGGAGCCCGCCTCCGTCAAGACGATCGCCGCCAAGCCGATCGACCCGACTTCCGCCGTCGTTGAAACGACGCCGATGGAACCACGGGTCGCCCATCCCGAAGTGCGAATCGGCGGGAAGGAAAGCGCCGTCGTTCCCCGCTGACCGCGATCAGCTCTTCGGTTCTTCCGGCGGGGGAAGCGCCGCGCCGCCGGGGGCGGTGGGCTGCTGGCCCGCGAACAACCACTTCATTCGGCCGAAGAACCCCTTGCCGAACACCGAGGTCTCGACGTGTTGCAAGCGGCCGTCGTGCTCGGCGAACCGCTGCTCGGCGGCGGCGGCTCCAGTCTTCTGTTCGGTCGCGGCGGCTTGCAGATTCTGGATCGCCTTTACCGCCTGCTCTTGGAAGTGGTGGTAGGTCTTCTCGAACCCGGTCAATTTCGCGGCAACGCCTTCCAGCCGATCCAACGTCGCCTTCAGCTTCCCATCGACCTCGGCGGCCTCCTGCCGCAGCGCTTGAAGCTTCTGGTCCGTTTCCGAACGCAACGACGCCACGCCGGCCTCGAAGACGCTCTTCAACGACGCCAATTCCCGCCGCAGGTCGGTTTTTTCCTGCTCGCTCTCCGTGCGCAGGGCGGCGATCGCCTGGTCGCCCGCCGACTTCGTCTCGGCGTGCTGCGCCGTCAGGCGGTCGGCGTCGCTTTTTGCGTCGGTCGCGTTCCGGGTGATTGATTCTTCGAGCCGGCCGAGCCACTCTTTTTTCGCCTGCAACTGCTCGGCGACCGAGGCCCGCGATTCGTCGATGATCGTCCGCAACGCTTCGAGCGTCTGCTCGGCCTTCTTGGTTCCCTCGTCGAGACCGTCGAGTCGGGCGCGGAAGCGCTGGCCGTTTTCGCGGGCGCGCTTCTGAAACGCCTCGAGTTGAACGGACGCCTCCTTGCGGGCGGCGACGACCGCCACTTCGGCGATCTCGGGTCCGCGGCGTTCCAGGTTTTCGTCGATGCGTTCCTCGACGGTGGCGTCAAGCCCTTCGTCGAGCTTTTGAATGCCCGTCCGCAGGCTGCGGCTGATGATGCGCGTCAGCATGGCGCTGACGCCGGTGGTCGCTTCTTCGATCGATTCACTGAGGCGGTCGGTGAGAGGCTGCGGGTGGCGCACCGGTCCGGTGAGTTTCGGTTCGTCGAAATCGGACGAAGACTGCGTCATCAGCGTGGTTTCCTCGAGGGTTGCCGTTGAAGCCGTCGGCCGGCGCCGGCGAACCCACTCTCCATCTTACGGTAGCAAAACACGGACCGGATATGCGAGAGCGGATGCGCGAGGCGACGACGGCCGAGGGCGTCGGCCGACCGCACAATCCGAGCAACCGAAGAAACCGCCCCTTACTGCGGGGGGATGGGAAAACCGACCTCGAAAATGCCATAATGGCATTACTGTCACGACTGCCATCCCGCCGGCTCTGCTATATGCCATTATGGCGTCTTTTCTGGCTGACGCTTTGCGGTCGAGAATTTTTTTGTTTTCATAAATGCTTAAAGATAATGAACTTGCAGTTTTTGGCAGCCATTGCCTGGTAACGGCATTCGAGTTGCATTTCCTTACGGCGTTCGGCGACGCCACGAAAAAGGCCGCCGAGATGTTGATCTCAACGCGATTTGGTCGGCCCAAGGGACGCCGACCGATCGTCTGACGCGCCAAGTCCCTGAACCAGGAGTTTTTGTCATGTACGCATGCAACAGCGGTGTTGGCGGCATCCATCGGCTTCGGAAGGAAATGGACCGACTCTTCGGCGATCTGACCACGTCGCCGCGCGCCTTTCCGGCCGCCGACGCCGTCGCGGTTCGGACCCACGCCCTGAACATTTGGGAGGATGAAGGCCGTGTCTACGTCGAAGCCGAGATTCCGGGGATGAAGCTCGAAGACCTGGACGTCCAGCTGAAGCAGAACGAATTGACGATCGCCGGCGAGCGAAAGTGGGTTCAGGAACCGGGCGTGGCGTATCACCGCAACGAACGGGGCGCCGGCTCGTTCCAACGCACCGTTCAGTTCCATGTCGCCTTAGACGCCTCTAAGACCGAAGCCCGACTGAAGGACGGCGTCTTGACGCTCGCCCTGGCGAAGGCCGACGAAGCCAAGCCGCGCAAAATCACGGTGACGGCCGGCTGACACCGTGCGAACCGTTGACGCTTTTTGACGAGACGATGGAAACGAAACCAGGAGAAACGAATCATGACGAATCCTACGACCGCCGCCCCCGAAATCGCCGAGCCGACGGCCGCCGAAACCCGCGAACCGGTCTTCGTCCCGCGGGTCGAAATCCATGAGACCGCCGCCGAGGTCGTGCTGGCGGCCGACCTGCCCGGCGCCAAGGCCGAAAGCATCGACGTCCAGTTTGAAAAGGGCCGGTTGACACTCACGGCCAAGGTCGACGGGCGCCAGCCCAAGGGGGTCCGCTACCTCCGCAACGAGTACGGCGTCGGCGACTTTCATCGGGCGTTTCAGGTCGGCGACGCGATCGACCCGGCCAAGATCTCGGCCGAGTACCGCGACGGCGTGCTGACGCTGCATCTGCCGAAGGCGGAAGCCGCTCTGCACCGCCGGATCGAAATCCGCGCCGACTGACCCGCCCTCGGCGATCGAACCCCGTCCACGGCTCGCCCCCCCTCCGCAAACCCGCGGGCGGGGTCGTCCGCATTTCTTGGTCGATTCTTCTCAGTACTCACGGCAAGCAACGAAAACGGCTTCATAAGACCATCGCGTCGACCATTGCCTTCGGGCCGATCGCGCCGGGTCGATCGGCGTGTTTGAACCAGCCCTACGGCCGCGCTGAAAAATCTCGCCGACCGCCCGATTTTTTTGTTGCCCCGAAGTTCCCCCCGCTATCACAATGGGGGTGTTCCGAACACTCTTCCTTCGGTCGAAAGTCTACTCGCCATGACGCAGTACCCCCGCGACCGCCGCCGCTTCCACTTGGAGGCGTTGGAACCGCGCGACGTTCCCGTCGCAACGATGGTGACGACCATCGTTCCGTCGCCGGCGGCGGTGAACGACGCCACCACGACGCTGACGCTGTCGATCAACTTCGACATGCCGATGGACATGACTTCCACGCCGACCGTCTCGTTTCCGACCGCCGGCGAAATGCCTGGTGGCTCGCTGACGCCCGCGCCTGGAAGCTGGCTCGACGCCGACACCTACAACGCCGTGTTCACGGTCGTCGGCGCCGTGCCGTTCGCGGCGGCCGCCGTCGACGTGGGGGTCGCCGACGCTGAGAACGCGGCCGACGAAGTCATGGCCCCACAGACCGTCCCCGACGTCTTTGCGATCGACACGATCGAACCGATGGCCGCGTCGGCGACGCCGTCCAAAACGCCGCTCGTCGAAGCCGACGTCGGCTCCAGCTTCACGCTGTCCTTCGTGTTCGACCAACCGATGAATATGATGGTCAACCCGACGATCACCTTCCCAACCGCCGGCGAAGACCCGACTTCGACCCTCGGAACGCCGACCGGCGCGTGGATGAACGCCACCACTTTTGTCGTCGCGTACACCGTGGTCGACGCGAACGTCGAGCTTGCCAACGTGGATGTGCGGGTCGCGGGGGCGCAAGACCCGTCGGGCAACGTCATCGCCCCCGTCACCTTCGCCAACGTCTTCTCGATCGACACCGTCGCGCCGACGGCCGTCCTGGCGACGCCGTCCACCTTTGGAATCGTCGAAGCCGACGCCGGCATGCCGTTCACGTTGGCTTTCACCTTCAGCGAGGCAATGGATCAGACCGTCATCCCGACGGTAACTTTCCCCACCGTCGGCGAGAACCCGGCGACCTCGTTGACGTTCGTTTCCGGGATGTGGATGACCCCGACCACCTTCGTCGCCACGTACACCGTCGTCGACGCGAACATCCGGTTGGCCGATATCGACGTCCGAATCGCCGGGGCGGTGGACGCCGCCGGCAACTCGGCCCCAGCCCGCACCTTCGCCGACCTCTTCTCGATCGACACCGTTCCGCCGACGGCCGTCATGGCCACGCCGTCCAACATGCTGGTCGCCGAAGCCGACGTCGGCATGCCGTTCACGCTGATCTTCACCTTCAGCGAAGCGATGGATGAGACCGTCTTCCCAACGATCACCTTCCCGACCATGGGCGAAAACCCGACGACCTCGCTGACGTTCGTCTCCGGCCTGTGGACGACGCCGACCACGTACGCCGCCATGTTTACCGTCGTCGACGCGAATGTGGAGCTTGCCGACGTCGACGTTCGGGTTGCCGGTGCGGTAGAACTGATCGGGAACCCGGTCGCGACCCGGACGTTCGCCGATCTGTTCGCCCTCGACACCCTGGCCCCGGCCGTCGCGCCGACGGCGGCGACCGTCGGCGGCCGCCGCCCGGCGCTTGGCGGAACCACCAGCGACCCGACGGCGACCATCCGCGTGACCGTCGACGGCCGAACCTACACCGCGACCAACAACGGCGACGGCACCTGGACTTTGCCTGCCGACCAAATCGCGCCGCCGCTCGCCGACGGCGTGTTCGCGGTCGTGGTCGTGGCGACCGACGCTGCCGGCAACGTGACCACGACCACCGACGCCGAGGGCCTACGGGTTTCCACCGTCCGCGCTCCGGTCGTGCGGACGAATGCGACCGCCGGTCTCGAAGACGTCCCGCAAGGGGTCGGCCTGACGGTGCTGCCGGGCGACGGCAACGGTCTGGAGCCGATCCGCGTGACGATCCGCGGCGTGCCGGCCAACGCCGTGTTGTCGGCCGGTCGTCGCAACCCGGATGGCTCGTGGACGCTCACCGCCCGCGAGGCCGCCGGTCTGCGGTTCATCCCCGCCCCCAACTTCACCGGCGTCGTCACGCTCGAAATCGAAACCGTCGCCGTCGAACGCGGCACCGGCCGAACCGCCGCGACGAACGCAACCGCGACGCTGAACTTCACCCCCGTCGACGACGCCCCCGTTCTCGGTCGCGCCAGCGGGTCGATTTTCCTAAGCAGCAACGGCGTCACGGCGGGGCGGCTTTTGGAACGGCTGCGCGGCTTCAACCCCGACGGTTCCAGCCGCAACCTGGGCTTGGCCGTCACCCGCGTCCGCGGCCGGGGCGTGTTCCAGTACCGTTTGAACCGCGGCGCGTGGCGGGCGTTCCCACGAATCGCCGGCGGGCGGGCGCTGCTGCTGGGTCCGACGGCGCAGTTCCGTTTTCTGCAAGACGTGGGCAGCAACGTCCCCGCCGAAATGCGCGTTCGGGCGTGGGATCCGGCCGGGGGCGGCCGCAACGGCCGGGTGCAGCGGTTGGGCGCCGTCGGCGGGTCGAGCCCGTTCAGTGGTGTGGCGGCGCGGCTGAAGGTGACCGGCGAATTCCGCTTCGGCGGAGCCTCGGCCCGCGCCGCCGACGTCGCCCTGGCGACGACCGTCGCCGACGAAACCTCCCGCCGCACTCCGCTGACGCCGACCGCCCTCGACGCCCTCTTCGCCGCCGGTGCCGAGTAGCGGCCAAACGCCCGCAAACTTTGTGGTGCGGACGTCTCGTCTGCACGAACCGGTGTGACCCTTCGGTGCCATGAGGTTCGTGCAGACGAGAC
>JBOFFD010000747.1:0-3460 GCA_051648425.1 Planctomycetia bacterium | reverse complement strand
CGTGGATCGCCGGCCGTTCTTTCGCGTCGTACTCTTTAAGATCGTCGTGGGTGATGACGCCGTCGCCGGCTTTCATTTCCGCGACCAACAGGTCGGCCGTCTTACCGGTGTAGAAACCGTCGGCGCCTTGATCGGCGATCCGTTGCAGCGCGTCGGCCAACTCGGGTTGCACCAGCCGCACGCAGGCCGTCCACGACTCGCCCGTCGGCGGACCGAAGACGCGACGGAACTCCGGAAAATTCTTCGCGCCGGCCAAGCCGCTGTTCAGCGACTTCGCCAGTCCTTCATCGACGATGAAGCCGTCGCGCGCGAGTTTCACCGCCGGTTCGACAAGGGTCTTCCAGGGAAGTTTGCCTTTGGCCCTGTGGGCAAGTTCGAGGCCGCGCACCGAGCCGGGGACGCCGACGACGCGGTGTTGATTGAGTCGCCGGCCGGCGGCGACGTCGGCGGCGAACATGTCGGGCCGGGCGGCCTTCGGCGCCTTCTCGCGGTACTCGAAGACGGTTGGCACCGACGCAGGATCGCCGTGGCCGGGATGAACGACCATGAAGCCGCCGCCGCCGATGTTGCCGGCTTCGGGCCACGCCACCGCCAATGCGAACGAGACGGCCAGCGCGGCGTCGACGGCGTTCCCCCCCTGCCGGATCGCCGCCAGCCCCGCCTCCGACGCCGGCCGCGAGACGCTGACCACCATCCCCTTGCGACCGAAGGCGTGCCGGCCGTCGTCGCTTTTCTCGGCCGCGACCGACGCCGTCGGACCGATCGACGTCGCCAGGGCCACGGCGAACGACGCTTTGATCCAGTTCAATTTGACGCGGTTCATCGTGAACTTTTTCCACGCTGCGACGGGTGACCGGACCTCGTTGGTCATCTTAGCGGCTTTTCAGTTTCGATCGAGCATGCGTCGCACGGGGGCCGGCGCGGGTTGTCAGCCAAGTCCGTCGGCGTATCCTTCCCGTTGCTACCACTTCGAGCCAAGGAAGGTTCCCCATGTTCAGACGCTTCGCGCTTTCACTTCTGATCTGCGCCTCTTCGACGCTTTTCGCCTCGGAGTCCCGCGTGGTGGAGGTCGCCGAGATCGCCGGCGTCCGCCGTTGGTCTTACCCCGCGCAAATCATCGTGCCGGGGCCGATCGCCGCCGGAACGCGCTTCCGCCTTCTTGACGCCGCTGGCGTCGCCGCCCCGTTGCAAGCCACGATCGTCCCCGGCGACCGTCCGGCCGATCCGAACCAAGCCTCGCTCTGGTTCCCGATCAATCTAGAAGCTGGCCAGACGGTCCGTTTGACGCTGACCTACGGCGCCGACGTGGAACCCGATCCGCCCCCGTCCGGCCGACTTAAGATCGATCGCCGACCCGCCGACGGCGTCTTCGACGTGCAGGGGGTCGGCGGTCTGCGGATGGCCGTCCCGCAGAACCTCGTCGGCCTCTTACGCAGCGCCCGCAACGCCAAGGTCGAATGGCTGCGGCCGGAATCGCTCGGCCTGACGATCCGCAACCGCGACGGCGCCCTCTTCCGCGCCGGCGTGGTCAAACAGGCCGACGAAGTGGGCAAGCCGACCACGGCGACGGTCCTCGAACCGGGGCCGTTCGTCGCCCGCCTGCGCTTCACCGGCGAGGAAGCGGTGCGCGACGGCGTCTGGGCGCCGGCGGTGTTGGATTTGACCTTCCCGACAAACCGCAGTTGGATGGCGGTTGACTGGCGGGTCGACGATACGGCGGGGAACGTCGCCGGTCTTGACGCGACCCTGCACCTCCTCTTAGACGTGCCCGGTCAAACCGACGAACGCAACCGCCCGAACCCACCGACCACCGTCGATTTCGGCGTGCCGGACTACGTCTACCAGCGCGTCGTGGAAGGCGAAATCGTCCGACTGCGGGCGGGACTGCCGGCGGCGCGCGACCCGAAGGATTCACGCCCCGCGGCCGACGTCCCCACCTGGGAGATGCTCGTCGGCCCGGCCGGGAAGCAGGCCCGCCAAGCGATGGCCGTGCGCCGACCCACCGGCCGGACGGTGGACGGCAAACCGGAAACCGCCTTTCCGCCGCCGCGAGACGGTTGGATGCACGTCGGCGACGCCGTCCGGTCGACCGCCGCCGCCTTCGTCGACTTCGCGCAGGGAACTCAAGACCGGTTGGAAGTCGGTTTCGACGGTGAAATCCGGCTCGGCCGCGACTTCGCATTGGGCGACGCCGCACCGCCGCCGGGGGTCAAACGGTTGGCGTTCCTGCTGCACTTCGTGGCGTCGCCGCCGCCGATCGGCGCCGTCACCAGCCCACAGTCGATGCAGCACCCGCCGACCGTCCGCATGCTGCCGCACCAGGCGCAGGTAAGGCTCTGAGCGTTCGCGAGACTTACGATCCGAAACTTGAAGCCGTGGTTCTAGGACCGACGGAACCCGGCTCTAAGACGACCTTTTTTTGAAGAATGACTATTCCCTCAACCGCGCTGCCGTCCCTACGCGTCGTGCAGTGCATTTCATGGTGCATTTTGTGGTGCGGCATCACGCACCAAGCCGGCAAGTGATACCGCTCGGCCTGAAGGTGTCGCAGAGCGTTCTGAACGATGTCGGCGCACTTCGGCTCGCCTAAAACGCAAGATCCCGATCGCAACGCCGGTTCTGATGAATCGGCGATCACTCGGGGATCGACGTCCGTCCCTCTCTTATCCTCCGACGGAGTCTTCTTCCGCTTCACGGCGTCCAATAGACGATACGTCACGAAGTAAACACCGCCGTTCTTATACAGATGAGGCTAGTCGCCGCGGGAAGCAGGTTCGGCAAACGGCGTCTGCCGGGGATCGATGTACTCCAACTCGTTGACGACTCGTCTCCTTCGTCATCGTGAGCCATGTGTCATTCAATTGTGGTGCAGCCGTCTCGGCTGCTCTTCTTCAGGAGGCAGGCGGGATGCCCGCACCACAATTGGATAACGCGCTCGGTCGGATGCTTCTTTGTGGTGCAGCCGTCTCGGTTGCTCTTCTTCAGGAAGCAGGCGGAACGCCTACACCACAATTGGACAACGCGCCCGGCCGAATGCTTCTTTGTGGTGCAGCCGTCCCGGCTGCTCTTCTTCAGGAAGCAGGCGGGACGCCTGCACCACAATTGGACAATGCGCCTGACCGAATGCTTCGTTGTGGTGCAGCCGTCCCGGCTGCTCTTCTTCAGGAGGCAGGCGGGACGCCTACACCACAATTGGACAATGCGCCTGACCGAATGCTTCTTTGTGGTGCAGCCGTCTCGGCTGCTCTTTTTCAGGAGGCAGGCGGGACGCCTGCACCACAATTGGACAACGCGCTCGGTCGGATGCTTCTTTGTGGTGCAGGCGTCCCGCCCAATGGTGCTTACTTTACCCGGTCGGCTTTGGTTTTCGGGGGCGTTCGGGGTGTTTGCGGCGGCGGGGGAGGACCTGCCGCGGGTAGCTGCGGCCGGGCCGGTTCGGCAGTTTCCGCTGCGCCGCCCA